>JBGTMW010000463.1:0-5331 GCA_041743365.1 Gemmatimonadaceae bacterium | reverse complement strand
GACGCTGGCCAGCAGGCTGAGTCTCCCGCTGGGGCTCGCGGCGGCGGAGCCGCTGCTGGATACGCTGGATGGCCTGTCCGAGTCCGACGAGCGCCAGGCGCGCGCCGTGGGCGACCTGCTCGTGTCCCTCGGCACGGATGGCGGAGAGGCGATTGCCGCAAGGATGCCGCTCGCCTCATGGGCGACGCAGAAGCGGCTCCTGGCGATTCTCGCCCGGCTGCCGGTGCTTCCCGAGGGATTCGTTCCCTCGGACTACACGATGCACCCCGACGAGGGGGTGAGGATGGAGGCGCTGCGTCTCATGCTCCTCCGCGAGTCGTATCGCGACCGTGCGCTCAAGATCGCCATCGCCGATTCGGATGAGCGAATGATGCGGCTGGGTCTCACCGCGGCACTCGACTCGTGTCCCGCATCGGTGGTCCCGGTCATCCTGCGCAGGCTCAGCGACGGGGAGCTCGACAGGGAGCCGACGGTGCTCGCGATTCGCGTTCTCGCCGCATCGAAGACGCGCACCGCGCTCGATCACCTGCTGGGTATCGCCGTTCGGAAGCGGCGGTTCTGGGGTCGCAGTCTCGCGCCGAAGAGTCCGGAAGTCATCGCTGCGCTCAACGGGCTGGCGCAGCACTGGGCGCAGGACTCCAAGGTCAAGGGAGTGATCGCCCTGGCGGCGAAGAGTGGAGACCCCGAGATGCGTGCGGCTGTCGATCTCCCGGAGACGAGGCGATGAGCGATCCGGTCAGGTTTCTGCACGTCTTTGCGCAGGCCCTCTCGACGATGACGCTCTACCCCGACGGTCACCCCGCAAGGTCCCGGGTGATCGACGCTGCCTACGAGCAGCTCACCGACCTGCAGCGCGATGAGCCCCGCCTCGAGTTCTCCTTCCTCGGGCACGAGGTCGTGTTCGGCCGCGTCGCACTGCGGGAGATGAACGACTGGGACTGGTCCGCGCGGCTGGCGAACGCCGGGGTGCAGCGGCTCGAGTTCCCCGAGTCCGTGTCCCGCGATGACTTCGAGCACTTCCTCGACGAGGTCATGGCGCGACTCACGCTCTCGGCGATCGACACTACGCAGATGCGCTCCGCGAGCGGTGGACAGAGCGCGATCCGCTTCGGGGCGATCGGCATTCGCGGCGAGAAGAAGCTGTCGAACGAGGTGCCAGAGCTCACCGACGCTCCGGCGCCCGCCTTCTCACTGGTCGAGGAGGCCGACACGGTGAGGTGGATGCACCAGGAGGTGGGGGGCCGCGGCCAGCTCCCCCTGCTCGAGGCCGAGGCGATCGTTCGCTCGCTCGCGCTCGCAATGCATGGCGACAACCAGATCGTCATACCGCTGCTGCAGCTCCGCGAGTTCGACGAGTACACGACGACGCACTCACTCAACGTCTCGGTGCTCTCCATGGCACTCGCGGAGTACGGCGGGTCGTCTGGCCGGGAGGTCCGGGCGATGGGCGTGGCGGGGCTCCTGCACGACCTGGGCAAGGTGCGCATCCCGAAGGACATCCTCGTCAAGCCGGGAAAGCTGAGCGACGAGGAACGTGCCGTGATGCAGCGCCACCCGGTGGATGGCGCGCGGATCATTCTCGAGAGCGAGCAGAAGCTGGACCTGGCGGCAGCGGTAGCGTACGAGCACCACATCATGATCGACGGCGGTGGCTACCCGCACATGCACTTCCGCCGGGATTGCCACCATGGCAGCAAGCTCGTGCACGTGTGCGACGTGTACGACGCGCTCCGGACACGGCGTCCCTATCGCGACGCATGGGAGTCGGCGAAGGTGCTGTCGTACATCGAGGAGCGCGGCGGGACCGAGTTCGACGCGTCCGTCGCACGGCAGTTCGTCGAGATGATGCAGACGTGGGAGAGTCGGGCTGCGGTGGGGGCATCATCAGCCGACAGCCACACGCCCGAAGCTCGAAGCCCCTGAGCCGCTCGCGGCGTGGCTTTCGGCTGCAAAGGCGAGCCGTTAGCCCGGATAGCTGCTCGGCCGCGAGCCGCGAGCCTGCAGGAAGGTAAAAGGCGGAACAGCTACGGACCGGTCGCCGGAATACGTCGGTGGCACAAACGTCGTCCGCCTCTGCTCCCGGCTGAAGCTCGCCGCTCGCGGCTAAACGGCTATCTGGGCTGGCGGCTCGCCCTTGCAGCCCAGCCCTCGGGCCGCGAGCGGCTCAAGGCTTCGAAGCTGTGAGCTAGCCGCTGGAGCTATCACCCAGCATCCCCCGTACCCTCACTGCTACAGGCTGATGTTGCCGAGCAGTTTGCGGAAAGATGGTTGATAGCCTCCGTCCATTTCGCCATCCTCCCCGGAACGGATGCGCTCCTCGACTCCCCTCCCCCGCCTCCCATGCGCTCTCTTCTCCTCGCGACACTGCTGCTCATCCCCGCCATCCTCCCCGCCCAGCGTGGCGGCGGACGTGGCGGCGCCGCCAATCAGCCGCCTTCGATGCCGCTCCCATCCAGCCCGCGGGCCGATGCGCTCAAGAGGGAGGCGATCGCCGACGTCGACCGCATGGCGAAGTTCACCCAGCAGATGGTCGACCAGATCTTCAGCTACGGTGAGCTTGGGTTCCAGGAGGTGGAGACCTCGCGGTACATCACGAAGATCCTCCGGGACAACGGTTTCACGGTGCAGGAGGGCGTTGCCGGAATGCCCACGGCGTGGGTGGCCCGCTGGGGATCGGGCAGTCCGGTGATCGCGATAGGCTCCGACATCGACGGCATTCCCCAGGCGTCCCAGAAGCCCGGCGTCGCCTACCAGGATCCGATAGTGCCGGGTGCGCCGGGACACGGCGAAGGCCACAACAGCGGCCAGGCCGTGAACATCACGGGCATTCTCGCGGCGAAGAAGATCATGGAGCGCGACCGCATTCCGGGCACGATCGTCGTTTGGCCCGGTGTTGCCGAGGAGCAGCTGGGGGCGAAGGCGCACCTGATTCGCGCGGGACTGTTCAGGGATGTCGATGCCGTGATCTTCTCCCACGTCTCGAGCAATCTCGGCACGGCGTGGGGCATCTCCTCCTCGAACGCGGTAATCTCGGCGCAGTTCTCCTTCCTCGGCCAAGCGGCCCATTCCGCGGGCTCACCATGGCGTGGCCGCAGCGCACTCGACGCGGTGGAGCTGATGAACGTCGGCTGGAACTACAGGCGCGAGCACCTCCAGATAAGCCAGCGCTCCCACTACGTCATCGTCGATGGCGGCGACCAGCCGAACGTGGTGCCCACCACCGCTTCGGTGTGGTACTACTTCCGCATGCCCACCGCAGCGGCCACGAAGGAGCTGTACGAGACGGGGATCGAGATCGCGAAGGGCGCCGCGATGATGACCGGCACGAAGCTCGACACGGTGCAGATCCTGGGCACCGCCTGGCACCAGCACTTCAACCGCCCGATCGCCGAGGCGATGGCGGCGAATGCGCAGCTCGTCGGGATGCCGAAGTGGAGCGAGGATGATCAGGCCTTCGCGCGCGCCGTGCAGACGACCATGGGAAGCAACCCGAACGGGTTGTCCACGGAGCTCGGCAATACGCTCGGCGGTCCGGCGACGAGCTTCACCGGCGGCGGCTCCGACGACATCGGTGATTTCACCTGGAGCTTCCCGACCGTGACGCTCCGCTATCCATCCAACGTTCCCGGACTTCCCGGTCACCACTGGTCGAGCTCCATGGCCTCCGCGACGCCGATAGCGCACAAGGGAGCCACGGCCGGGGCGAAGGTGATCGCCGCCACCCTCATCGACCTGATGGTCCGACCGGAGCTCGTGAGGAACGCGAAGACGTACTTTGCCGAGCAGACGAAGGACCTCAAGTACGCGCCGCTCATGCGCGAGGTCGACAGGCCCGCGGTCTGGCTGAACCGTGACATCATGGCGCGCTACAAGCCGGAGCTGAGCAAGTACTACTACGATCCGGCGAAGTACGAGACGTACATGGAGCAGCTCGGAATCAGGTATCCGGTGCTCAGGAAGCCGTAGACGGGTGAAGTCGCACCACACTCCGTCGGGGCACTTCCAGAACCCCTGGCCAACCCGCCCACCGCCTGGACACACGAACGTCCTGCGGTGGGCGCTCGCGCATCGGACGACCAGGCCGAAGCCCGTCGACCCCGACCCCGAGGTGTTCTCGCGCGCGACGCCAGACTTCCCGAAGCCGCGGGCGGAGCGCGACAGGATGGTGCTCACCTGGATCGGTCACTCGACGTTCCTGGTGCAGGTGGGGGGTCTCAACATCCTCACCGATCCGATGTGGAGCGAGCGAGCGTCGCCGTTGCGCTTCGTCGGGCCGAAGCGGTGGGTACCTCCCGGCGTGGAGCTCGACGACCTCCCGCCGATCGATGTCGTCGTGCTCTCGCACGATCATTACGACCACCTGGACTCGTGGTCGGTTGGTCAGCTCGTGCGGCGGCATCCAGAAGCGCGGTGGCTGGCGCCACTGCGGCTCGGCCGATTCCTCCGTCGTCATGGAGCAGCGGCAGTCGCCGAGATGGACTGGTGGGAGGAGCTGGGCATGCACGGCGTCCTGTTCGCATGCGTGCCGGCGCAGCATCACAGCGCGCGAGGCATCGTGAACCGGCGCCGGTCGCTCTGGTGCGGCTGGGCGATGCTGGCCGATGACGGGAAGAGCGTCTACTTCGCGGGCGACACCGCGTATTTTGCCGGGTTCGCGGAGATAGGAGCGCGGTACGGTCCCTTCGATGGTTCACTCATGCCGATCGGCGGGTACCTGCCGCGGGAGTATATGAAGTTCCTGCACATGACACCCGAAGAGGCGATCAGTGGATTCGCCGAACTCAATCCGGCTCAGGGTACAAGGGAAGCTCAGCGCGAGCGGGCGTTCGTGCCGATGCACTGGGGGACGTTCAAGCTCACGGATGAAGCGATGGACGAGCCCCCTGCACTGCTGGAGCAGGAGTGGCGGAAGTCGGGTGCGTCGCGGGAGAAGCTGTGGCTGCTCAGGCACGGGGAGACGCGCGGCATACGATAGGAGGGGCGGCGATTCGACGACCGTGTCACTGCTTCCTCAGCGCCCGAAGTCTACCGCCGTCGTGTTCCCCCCGCTGATTACCACCGCGAGATGCTCATCATCGCGCGGCTCGTAAGCGCCGGAGAGGAGCGCCGCCAGCGCAGTGGCGCCACCCGGCTCCGCGGCGATGCGCAGGGTTCGCCAGAGGGCTCCCTGGGCCGCTCGAATCGCATCCTCGGTGACGAGCACGACCCGATCGATGTTCCGACGCGCGATCGGGAATACCAACTCACCGACACGACGCGGAGCGAGTGAGTCGGCCGCGATGCCGCCGGCCTCGGCATCCACCGGCTCTCCCGCCTCGAGCGCGCGCGTGA
>JBGTMW010000462.1:0-6257 GCA_041743365.1 Gemmatimonadaceae bacterium | reverse complement strand
GCCACCGTTCGACGTCGCATCCCTCCCGCGCTCCACGGCCGCCGCACTTCCCTTCCTCCGGAGACGATCCTGCTCGGCGAGCAACGCCCCGGCGATTGCCGCGATTCGGGCGCCTTCCGCCGGCGGAGGGGCGTTGATCAGCGACTCGAGGCGGCGCTCGAGCCACTGGATCTCGATTGCGCCGCGCCTGAAGTCGTCATCCTCCATGACGCGAAGGTGAAAGTCCCTGGATGTCTCGACGCCAGTAATGGTCAGCTCGAGCAGCGCCCGATGCATTCGCTCGATTGCCTCGAGTCGAGTCGGGGCCCACACGATGAGCTTCGCAAGCAACGGGTCGTAATGCAGTCCGACGTCGCTGCCGGCCTGGATCCCGCCGTCCCACCGCACTCCGGGGCCGCCGGGAAGGTGCAGGTGGGATATCCGTCCCGTCGAGGGAAGGAACCCATTGGCCGGATCCTCGCTCGTGATCCGGCACTCGATGGCCCACCCGCGCGGAACGATCTCCTCCTGCGTGAAGGGAAGCCGCTCACCGGCCGCGATCCGGAGCTGCCATTGAACCATGTCGATCCCGGTCACCAGCTCTGTCACCGGATGCTCGACCTGGAGCCGCGTGTTCATCTCGAGGAAGTAGAACTTTCCCTCGCTGTCGAGGAGGAACTCGCACGTCCCGGCGTTCACATAGCCCGCGGAGCTCGCCGCGCGCACCGCGGTCTCTCCCATCTCCCTGCGCAGCGCCGGCGCCACAGCGATGCTCGGGGCTTCCTCGATCATCTTCTGATGTCGCCGCTGCACCGAACACTCCCGCTCGGCCAGCGAAAGAACGGTCCCGTGCGCATCGGCGAGTATCTGTATCTCGACATGTCGCGGACCGCTGATGAACTTCTCGATGTAGACCGTGTCGTCGCCGAAGGCGTTCCTCGCCTCCCGCTGCGCCGAGTCGAGCGCCGAGGAAAGATCCTTCGCATCGTGAACGACGCGCATTCCCTTCCCCCCACCGCCGGCTGCGGCCTTGAGAAGGATTGGATATCCGAATCGATCGGCGACGTCGCGAGCCTCGGCCGCGTCGCGCAGGGGTTCGGTAGTACCGGGCACCACCGGAACTCCGGCGGCGACCGCCAGTGTTCGCGCCGCCGTCTTGCTTCCCATTGACGCGATCGCCTCGGCCGGGGGGCCCACGAAGGTCAACCCCGCGTCGCGCACGGCGCGGGCGAACCACTCACGCTCCGCGAGGAAGCCATAGCCGGGGTGTATCGCGTCGGCTCCGGTACGGTGCGCCGCCTCGATTATCCGGTCGCCGCGGAGATAGCTCTCCGACGAGGCGGCTGGGCCGATGCCGACCGCCTCATCGGCGCTCTTCACGTGCATCGCCGCGGCGTCGGCGTCGCTGTAAACCGCGACCGTCCGGATCCCGAGCTCGCGGCACGCACGGATGATCCGCATCGCGATCTCGCCGCGGTTCGCGATGACGACTTTCCTCAGCATTCGAGGCAGGTCTGCCGACGGCGGCGTCACAGGGGGATGTTTCCGTGCTTCTTCGGCGGGTTGCGGTCCCTCTTTCCCTGGAGTGTGTCGAGCGCCTCGATGAGCCGGGGTCGCGTGTCGCGCGGATCGATGATGTCATCGAGGTATCCGCGACCGGCAGCGATGTACGGGTGCGCGAACTTTTCGCGATATTCGTTGATCTTGCGATCCGTTGCCACAGCGGGATCCTGGCTGTCGAGGATCTCCTTGCGGAAGAGTATCTCCACGGCGCCCTTCGGCCCCATGACCGCGATCTCGGCTGTCGGCCACGCGACGTTGAAGTCGCCGCGAATGTGCTTCGAGCTCATCACGTCGTACGCGCCACCGTACGCCTTCCGCGTGATGACGGTGAGCTTGGGCACGGTAGCCTCGCAATAGGCGTACAACAGCTTGGCGCCGTGCTTGATTATGCCCCCATGCTCCTGGGCGACGCCGGGCAGGAAGCCCGGGACGTCCTCGAACGTCACGATCGGAATGTTGAACGCGTCGCAGAAGCGGATGAAACGCGCGGCCTTGAGCGAGGCGTTGATGTCGAGAACGCCGGCGAGTACCGCGGGCTGGTTCGCGACGATGCCGACGCTGAAGCCACCGAGGTGCGCAAAGCCGCAGAGGATGTTGCCGGCATAGTCGCGGTGAACCTCGTAGAACTCGCCATCGTCCACGACCCGGCGGATGACTTCGCGCATGTCGTACGGCTTGTTCGCGTTGTCCGGTACGAGGTCGAGAAGCGATTCGTCGCGTCTATCCCGCGGATCGCGTCCGCTGCCGCGGGGCGGCTCCGCGAGATTGTTGGACGGGATGTAGCGGAACAGGTCGCGCACGGCCTGGAGGCACGCGGGCTCGCCATCGAACGCGAAATGGGCGACGCCGGATGTGGACGCGTGTGTGTCTGCGCCGCCGAGGGTCTCCATGGTGACGTCCTCGTGCGTCACCGTCTTCACGACGTTCGGCCCGGTGACGAACATGTACGACGACCCGCGGACCATGTAGGTGAAGTCGGTTATCGCGGGGGAATAGACGGCCCCGCCCGCGCAGGGTCCGAGGATGGCTGATATCTGGGGCACGACCCCCGAGGCCAGGGTGTTGCGAAGGAATATCTCCGCGTAGCCTCCCAGGGAAACGACTCCCTCCTGAATGCGGGCGCCGCCGGAGTCGTTCAGGCCGATGACCGGCGCGCCGTTGCGCACGGCGAGGTCCATGACCTTGCAGATCTTCTCCGCGAAGGCTTCCGAGAGCGAGCCGCCGAATACCGTGAAGTCCTGCGAGAAGACGTAGACCAGGCGACCGTCGATCCGTCCATGCCCCGTGACGACTCCGTCGCCGTATATGCGCTGTTCCTCGAGACCGAAATCGTGCGACCGATGAACGACGAACCGATCGGTCTCGATGAACGAACCGGCGTCCAGCAGGAGATCGAGTCGCTCCCGGGCGGAGAGTTTGCCCTTCTTGTGCTGAGCCGCCAATCGCGCTTCCCCGCCGCCCAGCTCCGCTTCGGCCCCTCGCTGCTCCAGAAGGTCCAGCTTGTCTCGCATCGTCATAGGCGCGGAAAGCTAGCCGTGCGCCGCAGCGGGTTCTAGAGCGTCGTCAAAGAGCGGACGCGCGGCGCGGGATGTCCCGTTCGATGCTCAGGCGTGCATCCCCGGCGCGCACGGCGTAGTCGCGCTGGTACGTGCCAAGCGCGGCAAGCAGTGACTCGACCTTGTCACGCGGACACTCGCCCATGAGCGAGATCTGGATCCAGTTCCGCCGGCGAAGGTAGCCGCTCCGGAAGCTGAGCTCGAACCCGGCCCCCGCCAGGCGCTCGCCGAGCTCCTGGGCATTGACGCCCCCAGGGACCACCAGCGTGGCAACCGCCGGGGACGCGGACTCCTCGGGCGCGACGATTCCGAAGCCCAGCGCTCGCAGCTCGCTGCGCAGCCAGCGCGCCATCGCTTCCATTTCGAGGAAGGGCCTCCGGCGAAGAGCATGCTCGCTCGCGATCCGGAGTGCCGCGAGCAGGTTGGAGGAGTGCGTGAAGGGCACGCCCTCGAGCTGCGCGTACAGGCCCAGGTCGAGGTATCGCGGGAGATGATTCGAAGGCTCGACGTGATGGTGGTGAAAGATGATCGACAGGCCGGGCAGGCCGCCCAGCGCCTTTCCGCTCACTCCGGAGGCGAGGAAGACGGCGTCGAGTCGGACGGGTACGGTCCCGATCGAGCTCACGCAGTCGGCGCAAAGGTGGATCGAGCGCTTGGCGCACAGGTCGGCGACCTCGGCGAGATCGTTGAGGACTCCCGTCGACGTCTCGCAATGGACCATCCAGCACCAGCCACCCTTCGGGACCGAGTCGAGCGCGGCGATGAGGTCGCCACGCGTAAAGACATCGCCCCACTCCCGTCGGAATACGTGGTGGTCCAGACGCGCGCGCGACGCGTGATCCGCCAGGCGCTCCCCGAACTCGCCATTGCTCAGCACCATTCCGGGGGTGTCGAGCAGCGAGATCTGGCCAGCGATGACGTCGTTGGCGAGCGAGCCCGATCCCACGAGCACCTCGACACGACCTGCACCCGTGAGCAGCGAGAGCGCGTCCTTCGTGGCGCGCAGGTCGGCCGCAAAGGCGGGGTGGCGGTGCGAGACGGGCTTCTCCATGAACGCGCGCCACACGTCGTCGTGGAGGTCGACGGGGCCGGGCAGGAAGCACTCCGTTGCCTGCCGTCGCGGCGCCGCAACAAGCGCCGACGCAGCGTCGGGGCGCAGAAACGCCACGGCGCGAGGCTCGAAGGCCTCGCGCGTGAGATACATGGGTTGGTACAGAGCGTCGGTCGTCCCGAGCAGCGGACCGAACGGCTCGAATCCCAGGTGACGGTACAGCTTGAGCTGCCGCGTCGTTCCGGAGATCACTGTGGTGTCGAACCCAGCGCGCAGGCAGTATGACATCAGCTCGGTCACCAGGCCGCGAAAGACGACACCGGTGCGGTGTGCAGGCTCGATGGCGAGCAGACGGATCTCGCAGACACGACGACCGGGCGGAAGGTAGGAGTCGAGATTCTCCAGCTTTGCATCGAGCGAGAAGGGGCGGATTCCGCGAACCGCGATCATCCCGATGACGGTCTCGCCGCGCCGGCACACGACGTAGGCGTTCTCCCGATCGAACCGGTCAACGAGCTCCCCGCTCTCGTTCGGCGCGTGCTGCGGGATCTCCTCGACGAAAGTTCGATAGTTCAACCGACGGATCTGCTCAAGCTCGGCCCGATCGGTCGCGAGCTTGAAGGTGAGCGGTTCGTCGACGGAGGTCGAGCGCATTCGTTTCATCGAGCCGACTCCTGTTGCCTGGTGGCCGAGGACCTTCCGATGCCCCTGCTGTACTCCCTCAGGTTGCCGCGGTGCGCGTACAGGACGGCGCTGGCGATCACGACGAGGCCGAGAATCTCCGCGGGACCGTGACCACGCCATGCGGCCGCGGCCGGAGTCAACGCGATTGCCGCGAGCCCGGAGATGGTGAAGTTGCGGGTGAGAGCGAGAATCACGATTCCGGCGGCAACGATCGATATTGCGACCGAAGGGTCGAAGACGAGCATTGTACCCAGCGCAGTCGCGGCGCCCTTTCCGCCGCGGAAGCCGAGCTGGATTGGCCATATGTGCCCGGCGACGACGGCTCCCATCGCCACCAGTGTAGCAACCGGCTGAGCCGGGAGCTGGAGGCCGATCCAGGTGGCCAGCGCTCCCTTCCCGGCGTCGACCAGCAGCACGACCGCGAACCCCACGGCGCCAAGAACCCGACTGGCGTTGCGGGCGCCGACGTTGCCGCTGCCTTCCAGCCTCACATCCCTGCCCGTGCGCCACCGGACCAGGTAATAGGCTCCAACGACGCAACCCAGGGCGTAGCTGCCGACCGCGAGCGCAACGAGCATGAACGGCTGAGACAAGCGACACTCCCCTTTTGCGACCTGCTGCGAATATGCAACCGCGGGGCGGTGGTCGAGTGCGCCACTCTACGTAGCGGGGCCGACGAAGTGACGTAGGCACCGAACCGAAGTGGTGCCGGTCGCCCGGCAGGCGCCCCTAAACAAACGCTCCCTGGCGCGGAGCGCCAGAGAGCGTCGTTGGAAGCTGACCTCGGTGGAGGATCAGGCGGTCTCGCCCGGCTCCTCCAGCGCGATGTCGTCGATAGGAGGCATCGGGTAGTCCGTGTCGAGCTCGGAGTCCATCGGGATGACCTTGGACGGAGTCTCCGGGCGCGGCGGCTGGTCTGCCGGAATGTCGGTGACCGCGAGAACGATACGGCGATGAATCGGGTCCACCTCGAGCACGCGAACCTCGAGCTTCATCCCTTCCCACGCGATCTCGGCGGGGTCGGTGACGGCCTGGCCCATGTTCAGCTGGCTCACGGGGACGAAGCCTTCGATGTCGTTGCCGACATCCACGACGACGCCCTTGTCCATCAGGCGAACAATCGTTCCGCTGAGGTCCGTTCCCACGGGGTATGTCTCGCCGATCCTCAGCCACGGATCTTCCTCGGCCTGCTTGAGTCCGAGAGATATGCGCTTGTTCTCGCTGTCGATGTTGAGGATCACGACGTCCACCGAATCGCCCTTCTTCACTACTTCCGACGGGTGCTGGACGCGCTTCGTCCATGACATGTCGGAGATGTGAATGAGGCCATCGATTCCGGGCTCGATCTCGACGAAGGCGCCGAAGCTGGTGAGGTTGCGAACCTTGCCGCTGATCCGCGTGCCGAGCGGGTAGCGCATCGGCAG
>JBGTMW010000461.1:0-1948 GCA_041743365.1 Gemmatimonadaceae bacterium | reverse complement strand
GGTGCGGATCCCGTCGACGGACGGGCTCGCGGACGGACTGCTCGCCGTGGAGGTCGGCGCGCTGCCGTTCGCGCACCACCAGCTCTACGTCGACGATGTCGTCACCGTCGACGACGCGGCGCTGCGTGGCGCGATGCGCTTTCTGCTCGACCGCATGAAGATCGTCGCCGAGCCAAGTGGCGCGATCACCATCGCGGCTCTTCTGGAGGGAGTGGCGCGGCCAGCGGGTCCCACGGTTGCCGTGCTGAGCGGCGGCAACATCGAGTGGGATGGGTTGCTGGCGCTCCTCGGGGATGCCTGACGAGCGCATCCTCATCTGCGATGGGGACCCGGATGACCGGCAGACGATCACGTGGCTGCTCAAGGAGCACGGCTACCAGGTGATCGCATTGGAGGAAGGAAGCCGTCTCCTCGCTACGCTCGCCGAGGGGACGCCCGACCTCGTAGTCATCAACGCGGGCGCGAAGAACGGCGATGGCATCCATCTCCTCGAGCAGATGAAGGCCGACGACCGCTGGCGCGAGCTGCCGGTGGTCATGATATCCGCCAGGTCCCCCGAAGATGGCGCGGTGAAGACCCTCGGCCTCGTAGCGGCCGACTACCTCCGGAAGCCCTATCAGGTGCGTGAGCTCCTGGCGCGCATCCAGGCGCAGCTACGCATGCGCGCCGTGCTGCGCTCCGCGCGCGAAGCGCTCCGGACCACGGAAGTGCAGCTCCGGCAGGCGAGGGAGGAGGCGGAGAACCAGCGCAAGGTCGTGGACATCCTCCACGATGTAACCGGCGACCTGACCTCGGAGGAGATCTACAACATCCTGGCGCGGCGGGTCGCGCGCGCACTCTCGGTGTCCCACTGCTCGGTGATCCTCGCGCGCCCGGGCGATGCAACGGGAATAGTAGCGACCGCGTTCGAGCATCCCGCCATTCACGACCATCCGATCGAGCTGGCCCGCTATCCCGAGCTGCGCGCGGCGCTCGACGAGGGGCGCGCCGTCCTCGTGGAGGACGTGAGCGTGAGTCCGCTGTATGCGGGTGTGCGTGAGTTGTGGGAGCGCGAAGGGCTCGACGTCGAGATCAGGTCGGTGATCGCGCTTCCGTTCTCACTCGGCCAGCGACAGGCGGGCGTGTTCTTCCTCCGGCGCACGCGCAATGAGCCGCCGCTCACGCCGGAGGACGTTCACTTCGCCGACACCGTCATCAAGGCGGCGGTCGCCGCGATCCAGCGCGCGAAGGTGATCGAGATGACGAAAGCCGACAACGCCCGGCTCGAGGCACTCGCCCATACCGACTCGCTGACGCTCGTCCTCAACCGCCGGGCGCTCGTGACGCGACTCATGGCCGAGGTGGATCGTGCCCGCAGGTATCAGTCGGTGGTCACGGTCCTCATGATCGATCTCGACCACTTCAAGAACGTGAACGATACCTACGGCCACCTTGCCGGCGATCAGGTACTGCGGGAAGTGGCACAGCTTCTGGAGCACGAGATCCGCTCGGTGGACATCGTGGCGCGATATGGCGGCGAGGAGTTCATAGTCATCCTGCCCGAGACGGCGACCGATGGGGCCGTGGTATTCGCCGAGCGCATTCGCGAGCGGATCGCGGAGCGCGCGTTCGAGAGCACCGGGCACTCACTGGCACTGACGACGAGCATCGGCGTCGCGACATTTCCATCGGCGCGGGTGGCCTCCATGGAGGATCTCCTGGCGCGTGCGGACGAGGCGCTGTACCGCGCCAAGGCCGACGGTCGAAACCGCGTACGCGCTGAGGTGGGTTGACGCGATGAGAATGGGATGCCCGCGTTGCGGCTCGTTCTACGAGGCCGATGCGAAGTTCTGCGCTCGCGATGGCGCGCGCCTCATCGCAGCGGGCAGTGGATCGCCCGGAACGATGGCGAGCGGCGAAGCGGCGAAAGGCCGTGAGCCGCCAGCAGCAGCCGCGCCCCCGCTGTCAG
>JBGTMW010000460.1:0-10617 GCA_041743365.1 Gemmatimonadaceae bacterium | reverse complement strand
GCACCCGCGACTCCGGCATACGCCGTGTCTGCCGCGGCTGCGCCACCCCGGCCCGCGGCTGTCGGCGCGGTACCTGCCTTCCCGATCTGCGCCATGAGCTGACCCTGGCGATTGAACTTCAGGATCTGGCTGTCGGACCCGCCGATGCCACCGATCCACACGTTCCCGCCGTTGTCGATCGCGATGCCATGATTCGACGATGGCCAGGTGAAACCCTGGCCCGGGCCGCCCCAGTGCCCGACGAGGTTCCCCGCCGGATCGAACTCGAGGACCGCGGGCGCGGGGAGACAGCAGTCGCCGGTAGGCGGATTCGTCGCCGCGCTGATCTCGGTGCGCTGGTTGAAGCTGTCGGTGAGATTGACGACGAAAACGTGGTCGCGTGAATCGACCGCCACACCCACCGCCGACCCGAGAAGCCAGTGATTGGGGAGTGGCCGGGGCCAGAGCGGATCGACCTCGAACCGCGGCGCCTGCACGGCCTGACCCTGGGCGACCGTGGAGCCGGCCGATCCACAACCCGAAACGGCGATCAACGCCAACAGGTTCAGCCCTCCCACCAGCATGCGGCTGCGATCCATCGCCTTCCTCCCGTTTCGATGATTACGCGATTGCGCCATTCTATGACTTCGCCTCAGATTCGGCCAGAGCAAGGGACGTTCACGTCCGGGCCGACGAAACGGATCGCCGCGCCGGCGATGCGCGGAGCCTGCCGCGACCATCGGTCTCGTCCCAGACGTTCACAATGAGGGCCGGATGGAGTGCACATCGGGAGCAGGGGGAGAAGCGCGATGAAGCAAGTCGATTCACGATTCGTCGCCAGGCGTGCGCTCCCTGCAGCGTTGGCCGCTGCGCTCATCCTGGTGCTCCCCTCCAGGCCATCGGCGCACGAGATCCCCGCGCGTGTCACTGTAGTCGCGTTCGTGAAGCCCGAAGGCCGGGAGCTGCACATCGTGCTCCGTGTGCCTCTCGAAGCGATGCGCGATGTCGAGTTTCCGCTGCGCGGCCAGGTTTATCTCGACATGGCCCGCACCGAGCCACTTCTGTCAGACGCCGCGAAGCTCTGGATCGCCGATTACATCCTGCTTTACGAAGAGGATTCGCGGCTCCCCGATCCGCGAATCGTCGCGACCCGCATCTCGCTTCCCTCCGACCGATCGTTCGCGACCTGGGACAGCGCCCTCGCCCACATCGGCGCGCCGCGACTTCCGGAGACCACGGACCTCCCGTGGAACCAGGCGATGCTCGACGTCGTCCTCGAGTATCCGATCGAGTCCGACCGCTCGCGTTTCTCGATTCGCCCCGCTCTCGCACACCTGGGAATCCGCACCAACACGGTGCTGCGCTTCCTCCCGCCGGATGGCGCCGAGCGCGCGTTCCAGTACGCGGGCGATCCCGGGATCGTGCGACTCGACCCACGCTGGCACCAGGCCGCGCTCGGCTTCGTCAAGCTCGGCTTCCTGCACATCCTGGACGGGATCGACCACCTGCTTTTCATCCTCTGCCTGGTGATCCCGATCAGGCGCATGCGCCCGCTCATCGCAGTGGTGACGTCCTTCACCGTCGCGCACTCCATCACGCTCGTCGCCTCGGTGCTCGGCCTCGCCCCGAGCGCGCTATGGTTCCCGCCGCTGATCGAGAGTCTGATTGCGCTCTCGATCGTTTACATGGCCATCGAGAACATCATCGGCGCGCGACTCGAGAGGCGCTGGCTCGTTGCGTTCGGCTTCGGCCTCGTGCACGGCTTCGGCTTCTCCTTCCTTCTTCGGGAGTCGCTCCAGTTTGCCGGCTCCCACCTCGCGACATCGCTCCTCGCCTTCAACATCGGCGTCGAGCTCGGGCAGGTCTTCGTTCTCCTTCTCGCCATACCGGCGCTCGCCGCCCTCTTTCGCTATGCGGTTGCCGAGCGGGTCGGAACGATCATTCTCTCCGCTCTCGTCGCACATACTGCGTGGCACTGGATGCTCGACCGCGGAGCCGCACTGCGCGAGTATCGCTTCCAGTGGCCCGCGTTCGATCTCGCGCTCCTGGCGAGCGCGATGCGCTGGCTCATGCTCCTGCTGATAGTCGGCGGGATCGTGTGGATGCTTTCAGCTTTGATGGAGCGGCTGGCGCGGTCGGGGGCCGACACGGAGCCAGCCGCAGGCAGCGGGGGTTCTCGCTGGCGCGGATGACGGCGGGACCGCGCTGGCGGGCATCTACGACAAGGGTTTATGCAGTTTCAAAAAAAGAGAAGAGGAAAGAGCTCGATCCACCGTCGTAGCCCACGAAGGGCACGAATCTCGATCGCCACGCCAACTTGCTCTTTCATCCGTTCAATCCGCTGCATCCGATCCCATCGCTGTCGTAGATGCCTCCCCAGCGCAGTTCCGCCCTCCCGCAACTGCGCTGGCTGGCATCTACGACGAGGGTTTATCGGATGCAGCGGATACAACGGATGAAAGTGCGAATCATGCGAGCGAGAATGGCGACGGTGTGATCGCGAGATCGCTCTTCGAATGACGACACGTCTCCGACGCCGAACCCTCGCAGATCAGGATCGAGATTCAGTTGCTGTTGCAGTTGCACTTTCAAAAAAGAGAAGAGGAAGAGCTCGATCCCCGGCCGCAGCCCGCCGAAGCGGTACGGACCTGATCACCACGCTCGAGCTTGCCCTTTCATCCGTTCAATCCGCTGCATCCGATTTCATCGTTGTCGTAGATGCCTCCCGGCGCAGTTTCGCCCTCCCGGAGCCGCGCTTGCGGGCATCTACGACGAATGGTTCATCGGATGCTGCTGATGAAACGGATGAACAGGCGGATCAAACGAGCGGGGATGGCGACGTGTGATCGCGAGATCGCTCTTCGAATGACGACGCTGTCTCCGACGTCGAACTCTCGCAGCTCAGGATCGAAATGCAGTTGCCGTTGCAGTTTCAAAAAAAGAGAAGAAACTCGATCCCGGGCCATGGCCTGCCGAAACGTCGCGAGGCTCACCACCACGCTCGAGCTTGCCCTTTCATCCGTTCGATCCGCTGCATCGGTTCACCGTTGTCGTAGATGCCGGTGCGCAGCTCCTCCCTTCACCCACGACTACCAACCGCCGCCGGCACAACCTCGCGGAACGCCGCCATGAACCGGCGCATCTCATCCGGCGTCCCCACGGAAACGCGAAGGTGCTCGACCATCGGCGGAAAGGGACGCCCCACCAGCACGCCCTTCTTCCGGAACTCCGCGATCACAGGCTGCACTGGCCGCTTGAGGTGCACCATGAAGAAGTTGGCCTCCGACGGAATCACCGTGAAGCCGAGGTTGCGCAGCTCGGTCGTCGTCTTCGCTCGAAGATCGGAGGTGATCGTCCGGACCTTGTTCTGCGACTCGACATCCCCGAGCGCCGCGACACCGGCCCACTTCACCAGTGCGTTGATGCTCCCGACCCCGTAGGGATTCATCTGTCGGATGAGATCGGGCGGAGCGACCGCGTAGCCGAGCCGCATCCCGGCCAGACCGGCGATCTTCGAGAAGGTCCGCGCCACTATCACCCTGCGTCCGGCGAGAACGTGCGGAACCGATGTGGCATAGGCACGGTCCTCGACATAGTGGTGGTACGCTTCGTCGATGAGCACCGGGACATCCTCCGGAATGCCATCGAGAAGCTGGTCCACCTCGCGCTTCGTCACGATCCGCCCCGTGGGATTGTTCGGGTTGCAGAGATAGACGAAGCCGACATCGCGGTAGTTCCTCACGGTCGCCCTGATCAGTGCAGGGATGTCCTGGCGGTGATCCGCGAGGAGCGGCAGCCTGATCGAGTCGGCCTTGATCCCGCTTGCGTGCTGATACACTGCGGTGAACGACGGCTCGACGCCGACGACTTTTCTTCCGCCGCCGAGGAACGTGAGGCCGACGACGTTGAGTATCTCGCCGGAGCCCGCGCCGAGCATGATGTTCTCGGGCGCCACGCCATGGTGCTTCGCGATCTCGGCTACGAGGTCTCCATCCGGATACCCGTACCGGTTGCCGTACTTGAAGGCGCCGGTCATCGCCTTCATCACCCGCTCCGACGCGCCGTACGGATTCTCGTTGAAGGCCAGCTTTGCGAAGTCATCGTACTCATCGGCCGGTCGCTGTGCCCGGCCGGCCGAGGCCGCCTCCTGCGCCCAGAGCTCCGCGTCTCGCGTCAGTGCCAGCGCACCCACAGCCGTGGCAAAGCCACCGACGAAACGCCTGCGGGAAACAGCATGGCTCGCGTTCATTTGCTCCTCCGATCGGTTGTGACTACCGCTTCACGTATCTCTTCAGCGCTCTCTGCCCCACCTCTGCTCCATAGATCACTCCGTTCGCATCCACCGCCACTCCTTCCGCGGAGCTCGTGCTCCGCGGCGCAGGCTCTGGATCGGGGATGAATCCGGTCACCACACCGGTGCGCGCGCTGCCGATCCGGATTCCGCGTTTCCACTCGGGCCGCTGCGGTGCCACCGACCCGGACTCCGAATCGGCGACGTAAATGATGTCGTTCCGGTCGATGTAGATCCCGCTTGGTCTGCTGAACTGATACCAGATGTCGAGCACCTTGCCAGTCTGGTCGAGGATCTGGATCCGGTCGTTGCTGCGATCGCCGACGAAGATCCGGCCCTGTGAATCCAGCGCCAGCGCGTGCGGCTGCTCGAACTCGCCCGGAGCGGACCCCTTCCTCCCCCACGATCCGATGTACCTGCCATTGCTCGTGAAGCGCAGTATCCGCGCGTTGTCGCCACCATGCCCCTCCGCGACGAGGATCTCGCCGCTGGGCAGTGTGAGGACATCGTTCGGTTGATAGAAGTATTCCGGCTCCATGCCGCCGCCCGGCTTGCCAAGTGTGAGCAGCAGCCTGCCGTCGGGGCTGAACTTGTAGACCTGGTGCCCCTTGGTCGGCGCCGGAGGCGGAGTCGCAGGTGCCGCTGCACCTCTGCCGCGTCCACCGGCCACGTTGCTCTGGCCGTCGGTCACCCAGATGTTGCCATCGCGATCCACGTGGATGCCGTGCGGAAACATCAGCATCCCCGCGCCGAAGCTCGTCACGAGATTGCCGCTCGCGTCGAACTTCATGATCGGGTTCACGTGGAGGGAGTCGCGACAGGTATTCACGCCGCACCGTTCGGCGACCCAGATGCTGGTGCCGTCCCTGTCGATCTCGACCGCGCTGGTCGAGCCCCAGGTTCTTCCCTGGGGAAGCTTCGCCCAGCCCTCGATGGTGCGGTACGGGTTGGGATGGCCGTTGGTCGGCTGCTGCTCGGCGCGGGTGAGCGAGGGTTGCACGGCCACCTGCGCCGGCGCCCCGCACGCGTTGATGGCGATCATCGAGATCGCGCCGAGCAGTCCGTATCGCATTCCGTTCAGGTAAGTCATGGAAACCGATTCGTGAAGGAAGTCGTTGCCACGAGGCGCCCTGCCTCAACGCCCGGGAAGCTTCAGAGCCGTGAGGGTCGTGTTGGCGCCCTGGCCGCTCGCGAAGACGATGTACTGCCTGCCCTGATGCATGAAGGTCATCGGGACGGCGCTCGTCCTCGCTGGGATCGTGACGGCGCCGAGCTGACGACCCGTTGACTTGTCCACGGCGAAGATCTGCGGCGGCGAGCCCGGGGGACCGCCACTGCGCCCTGTGCCGTAGATGACCAGCGACTTCGTCGTCATCACCTGCGGCTGGCCGCGGCCCGCAGAGGGTGGCAGCCTGACGCCCGCGAAAAGTGGATCATCGCTCGTCACGGGTGTCTCTCCGCCATTCGGGATGCGCCACTTCTTGTCTCCGCTGTTCATGTCGTAGGCGGTGATTCCGCCCAGATCCTTCGGCTTGACGATGGACACGCCTCCGATGTTCGACGCGCCCGCGCGGCGCTCGAAGCCACCGCCTCGTCCTCCGGCGGTCGGAGGCTCGTAGCCCTCGGGTGGCGGGAGCGCGCCCAGGAGCCCGCAGTTGTTCCGCGGCGAGCTGTACCGGAACTCCGAGCAGGGATCCTTCTGGAGGCTCATCGAGCTGAGGCCGCTCTGCGATCCGACGTAGAGCATTCCCGTCTCCGGGTCCACCGCTGCGCCGCCATCGATGTTGACGCCGCCGCTCGCGCCCGGTGCGTACCAGGAGCAGGTGAGACCGCTGGGAGCGGTTCCATCCACCGGCTGCGCGGGGATGTAGTAGGGTCCCATCCGGCAGCGCTTGGCGAGCTTGAGCGCGGAGTCCCTGATGGCGGGGGTGTAGTCGATGAGATCGTCCTCCTCGAGCCCCATGTGGGAGTACGGCTCGGGCTTCGAGGGGATGGGCTGGGTCGGCCAGCTCTTCTCCCCCGGCGCTTCGCTCTGGAGCACCGGCGTCTCCGGCATCGGCCAGATCGGCTCTCCGGTCACGCGGTCGAAGGTGTATACCCATCCCTGCTTCGTGGTCTGGGCGATCACCTTGCGGCGCTGCCCGTTGACCGTCACGTCCATGATGTTCGGCGCCATCGGCGTGTCGTAGTCCCAGATGTCGTGGTGCACCATCTGGAAGTGCCAGCGCCGCTGTCCCGTCTTCGCGTCGAGCGCGACCAGGCTGTTGCCATAGAGGTTCGCGCCCGGGCGGTGGCCGCCGTACTCGTCCATCAGCGGCATCCCGACCGGGATGTACACGAGACCCAGCTCGGGATCTGCTGAGTAGGTGGCCCACGCGTCGTTCTTGCCGACGCCCTCGGTGCCGACCTTCGAGCCGCGCTCCCACGTTTCCGCGCCGAACTCGCCCGGCTGCGGAACGAGGTTGAACTTCCAGAGCTGCTTCCCGGTGCGCACATCGAAGCCGCGAATGTAGCCGGGCAGGTTCCTCACGCGGATCGGGTAGTAGCCGTGGATCGCCGAGTTGCCGACGACGATCACGTCGCCGACGATGATCGCGGGGGAACTGTTGGCGATCTGTCCGTGAACCGGGTCGATGCCGACCGTTCCATCCGCGCCCGTCTTCGTGACCGGATCCCACTTCTCCCCCGGCTTCGCGCGTCTCGCCGGCGCAGCGTCGCTGATAATCAGCGGCCCGGAGTCATCGACCGCGAGCGGGACGAGGGGAAAGCCGAGTCCGTCCTGGAGATCGACGACGCCGTTCCTGCCGAATCTCGGGTCGGGAATTCCGGTCTTTGCATCGAGCGACGCCATGTGATATCCGGGCGTGACGACGATGACGCGCTCCTGCGTCCCGCTGGTCCAGTATGCGAGCCCGCGGCCGGCGAACTGTCGCGGCGCCTTCTGCCAGCGAATGCCTTCGTCGAGGCGCCACATCCACAGGGTCTCGCCGTTGGCCGGGTCGATCGCGGTGGCGATGCGGCGGGTAGTCGCGACGGTGAACAGCCGCCCGTTCGCGTAGAGCGGTGTCGTTCGATAGTACTCATCGCTCCCGAAGGCGCCAGCGTTCCACCGCCATGCGACCTCGAGCGAGTCGAAGTTGGAGGCGTTGATCTGGTCGAGTGGCGAGTAGCGCGTGCTCCACGCATCGGCGCCCCAGTAGCGCCATTCGCCGTACGCGTTGCCGCGCACCAGCGTCGCGCCCTGCACGGCGCTCGACACGTTCGCGCGGAAGAGCAATACCCCCGAGAGCGTCACGGCCGCGAGAATCGCCATGCCGATCGTGCGCCGACTCGTCAGACGGTGCGCCATGGTTCCGTCCCCTTTCATGTGGGTGTCGCGCATTCGCGCCGGAAGCGGCCTGCGCTGCCGCCCTGTCGGCGGCGGGAGAAGCCCCATTGTACCGCTCCGGCCGGTCCACGGCCAGAACTACTGGCGGGCCGGCCCCCTGATCTCGATCCGCTTCTGCTTCAGCGACGCTTCGTCCGCCCGCAGCGCCGAGCTTCCCGCGGGAACGGCGTTGAGCTTGAGGATGTAGGCGACGACGTCGACGTATTCCTGGGTCGAGAGACTCCCCGGATCGTTCATGGGCATCGAGTTGGCGATGAGGTCATAGAGATCGAACACTCGCCGGCCGTTCCAGGTCGTCGCGAAGACAGGCCCCGAATGCTGAGCCTGCATGTGACACTGGCTGCAGACCATCGCGTAGACTTCCTCTCCGCGCGAAGCCTGCGCAGTGGTGTAGAGGCCCGCGCTCTGCGCCGGTGGCTGCGCGGCTGGCTGTGTGGGCGGCACCGGCGTTGGCGTTGGCACTGTCGCGACAGGGACGCCCTTCGCCGGCGGCGGCGTTACCGCCTGTGTGGCCGGCCTGGGCGGGGGCGTCGTCGTCGGTTCCGCGACTGGTGCCTTCGCCGCGGGGCGTGAGCCCGCGGGCTCGGGAGCTTGCATCGCCGACGGCGCCGTATCCACGGCAACGTCGCTCGCCGTGGCGATCCCCGAATCGACCTCGGCAACCGCCGGCCCCGTTTGTTCAGTGGAGACGTCGTCAGCGCCACCAGCACAGGCGACGAGCACCAGCATCAGGCCGCTGATCGCGACGCCATTCAGCTTCACCAGCGACATCTACCCCCTCCCTCCTTCGACTGGTTTCCCTCGGAAACTGCGTATCGAGTACTGCGCACGGACTTCGTACTGGGGTACTGCGTACGTTTCCGGCACTTCGTACTGCGCACGCACTTCGTACTGGGTACTGCGTACGCTTCCGGCACTTCGTACTGCGCACGCACTTCGTACTGGGTACTGCGTACGCTTCCGGCACTTCGTACTCCACCACCACCCCCCGCCGGCCCGGCCCCACTCCCACCTACCGCTCCGCCGCCAGTACCCCGGTTCGCACTACGCAGTCCGTACCAGTACTCTATGCGAAAGGCGTGCGCAGTACGAAGTGCAGGAAACGTACGCAGTACCAGTACGCAGGCCAGTACGAAGTACTCGGCACCTTGGATATTTGATTTCCGGGGGGCGCGGGGCCATCTTGGCCGCTCTTCCCATTTTCCCGCCAGGACCGGAGCAATGACGACCCTCCCCCCTCCCGGACCCCCGACACCGGATGATGCCGCGCCATCGCTCGATCGACGCGACTTCCTCAAGGTAGCCGGAGTCGGGGCCGGTCTGCTCCTGGCCGGCGCATGCGACACTGCAGACGGGCCCGCTGTACCAGGCCTGCGGCCGAAGCGCCGCCTGCCCCTCATCGGCGGCTCGTCCGGCAACATCGTCGTCATCGGCGCGGGAGCATTCGGTGGATGGACTGCCTACTACCTCCGACGGATGGGAGCGAAGGTAACCCTCGTCGATGCATACGGCCCCGGCAACTCGCGCGCGACCTCGGGAGACGAGACGCGCGGCATTCGTTCATCCTACGGGGACCGCGATACCGGCGAGCTCTGGATGCGGTGGGCGGTCGAGGCCATGGCAAGGTGGAAGGCGTGGGATGAGGAGTGGAGCCGCGACGTAAAGCTCAATCTCTTCCACACCACCGGCGACCTGCTCCTGCGCGACGAGTGGGACCCTTACATGACGAAGACGAAGGAGTTGTGGGAGAAGCATTCCGTGCCTCATGAAGTCCTCACGCCGGATGAGGTGCGCCGGAGGTGGCCGGTGATCGCGATCGATGACATCACCGCCATCCTGAGCGAGCCGAATGCCGGCGTCGTGCGGGCCCGACGCGCGACCCAGGCGATAGCGGCGGTATTCGAGCGTCTCGGGGGCACGATCATGACGGGCCGCGTCCGCACGCCGACCGCAGTCAACGGTCGCATCGAGGAGGTCGTGCTCGAGTCGGGCGAGAGGCTGCGCGCCGATGCGTTCGTCTTCGCGTGCGGGCCCTGGCTGGGCAAGACCTTCCCGGAGCTGCTCGGCAACCGGATGCGCACACCCATGGGACACGTATGCTACTTCGGCACGCCGCCCCACGACAATCGCTTTTCCTTTCCGAACCTTCCGAGCTTCAACTTCTCCGGCGTCACCGGCTGGCCGACCCTCCCCGTGGACAGCCGCGGCTTCCGCGTGCGTGGCAGCGTTCGTGCACCTGCGGTTGCATCGACCGGGGCGAACGGGCCTTCCGGCGGAGGTGGACGCGGCTCCAACGCGAGTCCTGCTTCCGACGCAACGTCACGCGCCGGCCGCACCGGCGCCGCGAGTGACGCTCCCACGGCCCGGTCAGCAACGCCTTCGTCGCAGCTCGACCCCGACCTCAGCGACCGGTGGTCGGATGCCGCACGCATCGAGGGGCCACGACGCTTCCTCGCCGCGCGATTCCCGATCCTGAGCGATGCGCCCCTGCTCGAGACGCGCGCATGTCACTACGAGCAGACGTCGAGCCGCAACTTCATCATCGACCGCCATCCGCAGATGTCGAACGTGTGGATCTCGGGGGGCGGCAACGCGGAAGGATTCAAGTTCGGCCCCGTGGTCGGCGAATATACCGCGCAGCGCGTCCTCGGGGAGGAAGGCGACTCGGATGTCGCAAAGGGGTTCCGCATTCCGGAGACCGAGTACGAGACCGCCCCCGCCATCGCCGGTGGACCGGCCAGCGGCGAACGCCGCTAACGCGCAACAGCGCGGCTCCTGCGCGCGTTCTATACAACAGTGTCATCGGGCGCTCCGCCGCGCCCGTGACCACGATCCCGTTACACCACCCCGAGGAGCACCGATGCTGAACCCGAGGATCCTGCACGCCCCCGCCCAGGCATTCATCACGCTCGCCGCAGCCGCGGCACTGCTGAGCGCGAATCCCGCACCGGCCGATGCC
>JBGTMW010000459.1:0-4629 GCA_041743365.1 Gemmatimonadaceae bacterium | reverse complement strand
GGGTGACGGCGCTGTCGGTGAAGACGCCGCGAGCGCATCGACAAGGCGTTCCGCGCTCGCGGGCGTGAAGCCCGGCAGCTTCGCGATCTCGTCGACGCCGGCCTCGCGAATCCCCTGAACGCTACCGAAGGCGCGGAGCAGCTCCCGGCGCTTCACCGGCCCGATCCCCGGCAGGCGCAGCAGCTCGGAGGTCACCGTCCGCATCGTGCGCCGCTTGCGATTGTAGGTGACCGCGAACCGATGCGCCTCATCGCGCGCCTGCTGAAGCATCCGCAGGCCCGAGGAGCGGCGTGGAAGGCGCAGCGAATCGGTTCGTCCCGGGAGAAAGATCTCCTCGTCGCGCTTCGCGAGGCTTATCAGGGGCAGCGCTGTCAAGCCAAGCTCGCCGAGCGCACTGGCGGCTGCATTCAGCTGACCCTTTCCTCCGTCCACAACGACGAGGTCAGGGAGAGGCTTCTCCTCGGTGACGCGGCGCTGGAAGTAGCGGTGAACGACTTCGCGGATCGAGGCGAAGTCATCGCTTCCCTCGACGGTCTTCACCTTGAACTTCCGGTACTCCGCACGCTTCGGCCGGCCGTTCTCGAACCAGACGCACGATCCGACGGTGTCCGTGCCCTGGGTCGTGGAAATGTCGAAGCACACGAATGAACGCGGGATCCGTTGCAGCCCTATCGCGCGGGCGAGCTCGTACACGGGATCGGCTGCCCGCTCGTCCGCCTCCAGCGATGCGAGCTTGAACTCCTCCAGCAGGTGCCGCGCGTTCTGCTCCGCGAGGTCGACGAGCTCCCGCTTCGACCCGCGCTGCGGCACCAGCAGCCGCGTGCCCCCGAGTGCGGCCACGAGAAGCTCACTGTCCTCGACGTCGAACGGCACGAGCAGCTCCGGTGCGTGATCGTGCGGTCCAACGTAGCTCGCAGCAAGATACGCCGTGAGCACGCGCGCATCGCTCTCCTCCGCGACGTTTTCGAGAAAGCGGTGATTACGGGCGAGAAGCTTGCCACCCCTGATCCGCAGGACGGCGACCGACGCATCGTCGCCGTCGCGGGCGTAGCCC
This sequence comes from Gemmatimonadaceae bacterium, assembly GCA_041743365.1. Classification (GTDB taxonomy): domain Bacteria; phylum Gemmatimonadota; class Gemmatimonadetes; order Gemmatimonadales; family Gemmatimonadaceae; genus JANPKQ01. Next base: position 3,575 of record JBGTMW010000459.1, on the reverse strand, counting down.
ACGACATCACTGTCACCACCATCCACTCTCACGACGACCGTGGGTTCCTCCATCTTCTCGAGATGCCTGAGCGCGTCGCGCAGTTCGGCTGCCCGCTCGAAGTCGAGCGACTCCGCGGAGAGCTCCATCCTCTCCCGAACGCGCCGCGTGACTTCATCGGCGCGTCCATCGAGGAAGTCCACTACCTCGTCGATCATCGCACGGTATTCCGCCTGGCTCTGAAGAAAGACGCACGGCGCCCTGCACCGGCCGATCGAGTGATCCAGGCAGGGACGCTCCGGCATGTCGCGGGGCATGTCGTAGACGCAGGAACGGACGGTGAACAGTCGCTTGACGACATTGAGCGCGCGTCGCATCGCGCCCACATCGGTATAAGGCCCGAAATAGCGCGCGCCATCGTCTACGAGCTGCCTCGTGACGTACACCCGGGGGAACGGCTCCTGTACCGTGACCTTGATGTACGGGTACGACTTGTCATCCCGCAGCGCGATGTTGAACCGGGGACGATACTCCTTGATCAGGTTCGCCTCGAGGATCAGGGCATGCGCCTCGGTGGGCACCACGATCGTCTCGATGTCGCGGATCTGACGCACCAGCGCATGGGTCTTGACGCTGGTGGAAATGTGTTCCGCAACGAAGTAGCTGCGCACGCGCGAGCGGAGCCGCTTCGCCTTACCGACGTAAAGGATGGTGCCCTCGGCATCCTTCCACAGGTACACGCCCGCCGTCTCCGGGAGGTGCGGAAGCTTGGCGGCGATGGCTTCGGGAAGGGCGATCATGACGGGGGCCGGCGAATGATGCGGACCGAGCGCAGCCAACGCTCAGCCTCCTGGCTTCCCGTGGCGTACGCGGCAACCAGAAATATACCCCCGAACGCGGCCAGCGTGCCCAGCGACGCTATGGCGTAATGCGCGTCGCGCAGCAGGAACCGCACGGGGTAGGCGGCCGCTGTAGCGAGAAGCGCCACACCAGCGATCCGAAGTGCACCCGCCCACATGGTCGGCGTGAACAGAGGCCCTATCCGCCGCCTGAGTCCGCGCGCGAGCAGGGCCAGGTTGACGTACGATCCGAGCGCGGAGCCCACCGCAATGCCCGCGGTTGCATAAATCGAATCCCGGAAAGGAAGCGCCAGCGACATTGCCAGGATCGCGCTCGTCGTTATCGCGGCCATCGACGACCGCAACGGAGTGCGATAATCCTGCAGCGCGTGGAACGCGGATGCGAGCAGCCGGACCGACGAGAACCCTAGAAGGCCGATGCTGAATCCCCCGACGATCCAGTGCACGACACGCGTCTCGTCCACACCGAAGCGACCACTCCGCAGGAGGAGGCTTGCGACCAGATCACCATGGGCGATGAACAGCGCCGTAGTCGGAAGGATGTAGAAGAGAATCCGCATCCACCCGGCGCGGAGACGCGCAATGAGGGCATCGGTCGCGGCCTCTGAATCGCGAGCGAAGTCGGGTAGCGAGGACGCGGCGACCGACACGGCGAACACGCTGCCCGGCAGCATGTAGATCAACGAGCTGTAGTAGAGCGCGGCGACCGCACCGTCGGGCAGATGCGATGCTATTCGAAGGTCGACGAGACTCGAAACCTGAACGACACCGAGCGAGATGACGACCGGGACGAAATTGCGGAGCGTCTGTCGGAGCCCGGGCGCATCGAGATCGAGGCTGACCCGCAACGGACGCACCAGCGACAGCACCTCCGGGAGCTGCACGGCGATCTGAAGCACCGAGCCGGCGAGCGTCGCCCAGGCGAGCCACCACGCGAGCTCGGGAAGGTCGACGATGCGCGGGCCCCACCCGAATATGGCCGCGGACGCCGCATCGCCGGAACGGCTCCCCCAACCGAAGAGGAGGATGATCTGCGCGATCGACCAGACCGCCGCGCTCGCATACGAACCGAAGAATCGTCGATGCGAGTTCTGGATGCCCAGGCACCAGCCCGACAACACCATCAGCCCCGTCATCGGGAACAGCACCCGCATCAGCCTCGTCGTCAGCTCGGCCTTTTCCGGACTGAATCCCCCGGCGAAGAGGGATGTTAGCATGGGCGCGAGCCCGATTCCGACGAGCGAAAGAATCGAAACCGCCGCCATGAGCACGCCGAGGAGCGCACCCGCCAGCGCGCGGCCGGCCTTCTCGTCGCCACGCCCCAGCATCGCGCTGTAGACCGGAATGAACGACGCCGAGATCGCACCTTCACCGAGAAGGTTGCGCACGACATTCGGGATCCGGAGCGCTGTGGAAAATGCGTCGGCGGCCTCGGTTTGCCCGAAGTATCGCGCGAATGCCCAGTTCCGGACGAAGCCGAACATGCGGCTCACCATGATCCCGCCCGCCACGAGCCCGAACGACCGCTCTGCACTCGGGCCCGTCTTCGTCGTTCGGACCGGTGGCGGGGCGGCATCCACCGGCATGCCCGCCGGAATGGGTCCCGGGATCCCGCCTTCTCCGCCCGATCCGCGTTCGGTCATCGAGCGGTTGGCGCCCGCTGCGGGTGGTTCGCGGGCATCTCGACGCCGCCCGACCCACGAACGAGCGCATCGGCGTGGATGCGCGCCTCGCGCTGCATCTCCTGAAGCAGCGGCTCGCCGTGGCGAGCAAGCATGGGAATCAGGTTGAGCGCGCGCTCCTGACGCTTCCCCAGGGGGAAGAGCGATCCGCGCGCCGTCGCCACATGCTGGAGCATGCCGTCGAGGCGGCGCTTCATCGCTGCGGTATACCTGCGATGCAGACGCGCCAGCCTGGCCCCGAGCGAGCGTCTGGCTCCTTCTATCGGCTCAGGTCCAACCAGCGACGTGTCACTGCGCTCGAGCTCCGCGAGCCCTTCATCGAGCGCGGCCGTCATGCGCGCGAACGCGCCCCTCACCCCCTCGGGAAGCCCGGCCGTGGCGATGAGGGTTTCGACTCTATGCGGGTCGCGCAGGTCATCGCGATCGATGTCCAGCTTTACGAGAATCTCGCGCACATGGGACTCGAGGATCGTGCATGACCAGCGCGGCACCGCTAGCGGGGGAGACGCGTCGAGCGAAGCCGCCACCGCACCGACCTGAGCGAAGTACGCGAGCTCCCCGGGTCCCGCCGCGTAGGCGATCGTCGGAAGGATCGCGCGCTCCATGACGGGTCGAAGAAGGACGTTCGGCGAGAGCGTCTCTGCCTGCGCCGCTTCCGCGACACCGGGGGCTTCGCCGAGCCTGATCCGCTCGCGTCCAGTCCCAGACGATCGGAACACGAGCGACAGGCCCGGAACGGCCGCAACCTGCGGCGAGAATCCGGAGGCCACGATCTCGCGGTCGCGCTCAACCAGCCCGGCGGCAATCCGCTCACAACGATGAAGTGCCTCGCGGAGCAGCGGCGATCCGGCTCGCCGCACAGCTGGATGCGATGCATCCAGGACCGCGATCCCGAGGGGTTCGAGCATGGCGCGCAGCAGCTCGAGATACGCTCCCCCGACCGTTTGACCCTGGCGATATGCGCGGCGCACCAGCTCCAGCGGTCCGACGAACGCGGCCGAGCCCGCCCCATGTTCGAATCGGTGGATCAGGTCGGAAACGTCGCCGAGCGGCA
>JBGTMW010000458.1:0-4825 GCA_041743365.1 Gemmatimonadaceae bacterium | reverse complement strand
CCGGCCGGATCACGGCTCGTCCAGACGGGGTCGCTCTGAGGGCCGGGGGGAATCGCAAAACCGTTTGCGTCGCGTGCGCCGGCCGTCACGGTGATCGTGTCTGCCAGGGCATCGAGCGTGATGTCCTCGTGGGACAGCACGTAGCTCGCGAGCGTCTGCCTCACCGTCACGCCTACGTTCGCCGTGTCCGGGCCGAGGATCGCGCGCACAGTGGTGATCCCGGCTCCTCTCGCCGTGACGATCCCGCTCTGGCTCACCGTGGCCGTTTCGGGATGCGACGACTCCCACCTGAGCGGCGGGCTGCCGATCTCCATTCCGTTGAAGTCGAATGCCGTTGCTCCGACGACGGCGCTCGCTCCGATCGCCGTGAGCGTCATTGAACTGGTGCTGACGCTGATCGATTCGGCCACGACGTCGATCCGGCGGACGAGGGTCGGAGGCGTGGCGGGGAAGAGGGAGCTGCGGAGGGTGATCGCCACGGAGGCGGTACCGAGGCGCTTCGGGTTGATCCTCCCGTCCGTCATTATCTCGACGATGCTGGAGTCGGAGGACCTGAAGCTCAGTCGCGGTTCCTCGAGAGGGCGGCCGTCGAGGAGCACGTCCACCTGGGGCGTGATGATGCGTCCCAGGGCCAGCACGGTGTCGCTGCCATACGCGATCGAGATGGACTCGATGCCCGGGGGGCTGGCCAGCGTCGAGGGATCGCACGTCGCAAGGACGCCGATCATCCCTGCGCTGACTGCAATCCTGCCAACCAGGTGGCGGACGTGCTGGAGCATCGACGACACGGAGAAGGGACGCAACGGAGTCGGGCAACGCGTTCGGTACGAATCGCTTCCACGGCGTCGTGGAGCCTCCTTGATAGACTGAATTCATGGGTTTAGGTCACCTGAGACGGGCCTCGGGAACGACCCCCGGGCGGTACGGCACGCGAATCGCCAACGGCTGGACGTGTCCCAGCCCGGAGGCAATATCCGGGTGACGGACGAACCCTTCGATTTGGAGACACGTGTCGTTCGAATTCTCGAAATTCGACATCGCGGAAATGCTGAAACTCGGCCGCGGACTTCGACTTGCCGCCGCCGAAGCGTCGACCATGCGAGCCGCGGCCGAGTCCACGACCCGGTACCTGCACCGGGAGTTGATCGACCCGCGCACGGGCAGGGCAGCGTGCGCGCTGGTCCGCTTCTACAAGACGCACTCGTTCGGGAAGCTGCCGCCCGCAGATCAGGAGTTCGCCCGAAGCCTCCTTGGCGAAGGCAGGGCTTCGAGCTCGATGAAGTGCCTCACGATGCTCGCCTCCGCGGGCGACGAGCCAGCCTGGAACTCGCCGGAGGAATCGCGGGGACATCGCGCGATACCACTCCCCAGCGTCCGGATGGTCGAGGAAGCGCCCATGATCTCGGCGCTCATTCGACAGTTCGGGCTCACGATCGAGGCGGTTCTCTCGCCCCCGAACATGGCGGACTCCCTGGCTGGAAAGACGTACAACGTCTTTCACGTGGCGCAGGCGCGCGGAAGCAGCGCGATCCCCGCGCAGGCCGACTTCGTGATCCCCTACGGGATCGAGTCCGCCCTGGGCTTTGGCGGCGTGCTGCGCACCGGGGACCTGTTCGCCGTCATCATGTTCTCGAAAGTCCCGATCCCCGAGGCCACGGCCAGCAGGTTCAGGAACATCGCTCTCGAGGTGAAGACCCTGCTGTTCAACTACAGCGAGGCGGAAGTGTTCGGGGAGGCAGCCGATACCAGAAGGGTGAGCCGGGCCGGTGTCGAGTAGACCCTCGTCGCCATCACCTGCCGCGCGCCGCCACGGGCCAGCTCGTCTCGACCTGGTCGCCCCGAACTCCGAGCACCACGTCGTTCAGGTGAACCACTATGCACACGTGGTTGGGGATTACGCGCACCTGCTCGCCAATGCGCGGTTTCCAGGACGTTCGACTGATGTCGAGCATGCCGTGCTCCTCGGACATCGCTCGCACGAAGACGCCGGGTTGCCCGAGCAGGCTCCCGTAGCCGTCACCGTTCCCGCCACGCAAGGGCTCGCGTCCCAGTGCCTTCGTGCCGGCGTCGATCACCGCCTGCCCGGTGACCGCGGTGCTTACGACGGTCGAGAGGACGGTTAGCGCGCAGTCTTCCCAGCCGCAGGCACCGACCTCCGCCGTCGAGCGATCGTTGAAGACATAGGTGCCCGGCCGGAGCTCCGTCACCGCGGGGATTTCGTGGGTGGCCATCATCGTGGGCGTCGAGCCACCGCTGACAACCGCCGGAGGCAGGCCGGCAGAGGTGAGCGCGTCCATGATCTCATCGAGCCCGCGCCGCAGCTCGGTGAGCGCCGCGCCCTGCTTGTCCACCGACTCCCGAATGTGGCCGGGATAGAACGCGAGTCCGGCGTAGTCCAGGGAGGCGCGTGAATCCACCAGCCGCGCGAGCTCGACGACCTCCGCTGCACTTCCAGCGCCGACCCTGCGCATCCCAATGTCGGTCTCGACGTAGACGCCGATCTTCCGCTCGGCCGCGGAGGCCGCGACGGCGAGCTCCTGGATGGCTTCCGCCGAGTCGAGCGCAACGGTGATCCGGACCTGCGACGACAGCGCCATCAGCCGCCGCAGCCTGGCGGCGCCCACCGGTGGATAGGCGATGAGGATGTCGTCGCAGACCTCGCTCATGACCTCTGCCTCACGGGTGGTCGCGCAGGTCACGCCGATTGCACCCCGACGGAGCTGCTCATTGGCGATGATGGGCGACTTGTGCGTCTTGATGTGCGGGCGCAACGAGAGCCCGTGGGCGCGCGTATAGTCCGCAAGCCGGTCGAGATTGCGCTCCATGCGGTCGAGGTCGACTATTGGAGCGGGTGTTTCGAGCGCTGAGAGGGTCATTGGCGGTGCCTGAGGGAGCGGGGCGGTGCGGATTTCGGAAGTTAACACCGGCTCCCGGGACGAAGCCCTTCGCGTTGACACTGACTGCCGTGCCACGTACGTTCCGGGCGGCCCGCGATGCCCATTCCGCGCGCGAGTCTCGAGGGAACCCGGCAGACGCCTCGGTTCCCTCTTTTTTGTTTGGTCACGCCGGAACGACGGCGCCGGAAATCTCCGACGCGTAGCCGGTACGCACGTCTCACCCGGAAAAAAAGGAGTCTATGGCAAAGGAAGAAGCGATCGAGCTGGATGGCACGGTCACCGAAGTTCTCCCAAACGCGACATTCCGCGTCCGCCTCACGAACGGGCACGACATGCTGGCCACGATCGCGGGGCGCATGCGCCGCTTCCGCATCCGTGTGCTCGCCGGCGACAGGGTGACGCTCGAGGCCTCTCCGTACGATCTGAGCCGCGGACGGATCACCTTCCGCCACAAGAGCTAGGGCGCCGCGCACTGGCCCCAACCGGCGTTGCCGCTGGGGCCCTGAGGAGTCCTTCATTCGGCCGGAGCCGGCTCAAGCACCCGGTACGAAAATGAACTCCTCGCACACCCTCGCTCGCCAATTCGCCCGGCTGGTCTGGCTGCTCGTACACGACAGCGGAAACGTCGGCGAGCAGAAGTCCGCGCTGCGAGCGATTCTCACCGCATCGATCGAGGGTGGTGTCACGTTCACGCTCGAGCGGTGGCGCCACGTCGCGAACGGGACCCCGCTTCCTGACAGCGAGCCCGAGATCCAGGACCTCGCCGCCCAGCTGATTGGCCATGCCGTGCGCGAGCTGTCGGTGAGGCAGTCTCCCACCGCGGCCGACATCCTCGCCGTCGCGCGAGCCCTGGCGACGGAGCCGCTGCCGGGTAGCGGAGGTCGCGCCCTGACCGACGCGATCCGCCTCTCCGAGAAACCGACGGTAACCGCGGTATTCGACTCGATCCCGCCGCCCGCGATGACTCCGGCGCCGAGCCTCTTTCCCCAGCCCATTCGCGCGAGCGCTCGTGTCAGCGGGAGCTATCTCGCGTTCGCCGCGACCCAGGCGCCGCAAGGCTCCATCGCGGAGCTCCTCGTCAAGCTCGCCGCCCCGGTCTCCGTGGACGAGACGACCCAGCTCCTCGAGGACGTCCTCGTCCTCGTGGACAGGGCCGCGGAGGAGGGGAAGGCCGAGCTCGTCGCCGATGCGATCTGCGCGCTGGTCGCTGGCGAGGATGCACGCGAAGGTGCCGGTCACAAGCTCGCCTACGGAATGGCCCTCAGGCGCACCAACAAGCCTCGTCTCCTGCGCATGATCGCGAGCCTCCTTCCGCGGCATCGCGAGCGAGCCGATGAGTACACCGCGGTCCTGGCGCGCATGGGTCAGGACGGCGCCGATGCGGCGATCGAGGAGCTTACCGCGGCGCAGTCGATGGGCGACAGGCGCATCCTGTTCGACACGCTGGTGAAGCTGAAGGCGAGCATACCTGCACTGCTTCACATGCTCGGGGATCCACGGTGGTACGTGGTTCGCAACGCCGCCGACCTTCTCGGCGAGATGCCGACGCCGGAAGCCGAAACGCCGCTGACGAAACTCCTCAAGCACGACGATGACCGTGTGCGGCGCGCCGCGGCCAGCGCGTTGGCGAAGATAGGAACGGGCAATGCCTTTGCAGCGCTGCGTATCGCGCTTCGCAACAGCTCGGCCCAGGTTCGTCTCGTCGCGGCCGCCGGACTCGCCTCGTGGAAGCGCAATACGTCCGCGCATTCGCTCACCGTGGCGCTCGACAGCGAAGCGGACGGCGACGTTCAACTACAGATAATCGAGACGCTCGGCCGCGTCGCCACCGCCGACGCCGTGCGTCGCCTCATGGAGATCGCAAAGCCCGGCGGCGTGGTGTTCGGGCGCAAGGATTCCGGGCATCGTCTTGCCGCCGTCGCCGCGCT
>JBGTMW010000457.1:0-3338 GCA_041743365.1 Gemmatimonadaceae bacterium | reverse complement strand
CGGCGGCGTCGTCGCCGATGTCGCGCGCCCGGTCACCCCAGCGGCGGAGAAGGTCGCGAACCATGTCGAACTCGCGGCCCGGGCCCAACGGCGTCGAGGATGGCATCGCGGGTACGTTCACCAGCGGGCATCACCGCGCGCAAGCCGCGCTATTCGGTTGCTCTTTCGGCGAACCCGTTGCTACTCTATCGCTTCCCCTCCGCGAGAGAACGATGGCGACCGAAGCCTGGCTCTCCGGGCCGATCCCGGAGATCGACCCGCTGCTCCTCCCGGCAGCACATGCACTCGTGCAGGCGCGGACCGACATACTCGACGCCTCGTCCACCCTGGGCGCCGTGCAGCTCTGGGCGAAGCCCGGCGGCGCGGCATCCGTCGCCTTTCATCTCCTGCACGTCGCCGGAAGCATCGATCGGCTGCTTACCTATGCGCGGGGTGACCAGCTGGACGGATCGCAGCGCGCCGCACTGGAGGAGGAGCGCGCGATTGGTGCGTTCACCCTGAACGCCGAAAACCCGCAGGGTACTCCGCGGAGCCACGCATCGCTGCTGAAGGGCGTTGCAGTCGCCATCGAGACGGCGCTCGCGACGCTCGCCAATACGAATCGGGCAATGCTGCACGCGCCTCGCCTCGTGGGTCGTGCCGGGCTGCCATCGACGGTTTTCGGACTGCACTTCCACATCGCGGAGCATACCCAGCGTCACACGGGGCAGATCGTCACCACGGCCAGGATCGTAAGGGAGCTTTACCCCGTGCAGTGAGCCGCGAAGCGGGGGCACGACGCAAGCTTCGCGAGCAGGTACGTCGGCGGTGTCCGGGTCGGATCAGCGAACCCCACCGTCGGGAAGGCGGCGGATTCGGACGAGCCCCGACGGAGTCGCCAGCCAGGCGAAGTCTGTGTCCAGCGCGATGTCGAGAACCGGTTCCGCCAGCCGCCCCGGCTGGTCCACGACTCGCTGGATTCCGGTAGAGCGATCCACGACGACGGCGCCGCGGTCGCCCCCGACCCAGAGCGTGCGCGCGTCGATCGCGACCGAGAGCAGGCGGCCGAGCCGCGAAAAGTCGGGATCGCCGGGAAGTAGCGTGACCGCGCGGCGTGAGAGGTTGACGAGACCCACCCGGGAATCGGTGGCCACCGCGAGCACGCTGTCGCTGCGCGCGAGCGCGACGGTAGGTTGCTGAAACCAGATCGGCGCCGCCGCCAGCGTCGGGCGAGTAACACGAGGAGTCGCATCCGATCGGCGCATGAGCCCGAGGCCGGCGTCAGTGCCCATCCACAGTGTGTCACCGGCGACGACCATGGAACGCGCGGGCGCCGACGCAATGGTGGAGGCGTTGGAGGGTTCGCGCGTCGCTTGCGCGCGGTCGTCGTCGGAAGCGAGGAGCGTGACGCCGCGATCGCCACTCACCCACACCCCGTCGAGCGTTGCCGCGAGAGCGAACGCACGCCCGGGAGAGCGGCCCCCCTCCCACCGCCATTCGGGGGATTGTCCGGCAGCCGCCTGCTCGAGACTCCGCGAAGCAACGCCGCGGTCCGTGGCGACCCAGATCCGGTCGCCGCGCACGACGATGTCGTGGATCCGGAGGCCCGCCATCGACCCGTCGGCGGGTCCTCGCAGCCACTGCCATTGCTGGAGGTCCGAGCTCGCGAAGCTCACGCCGCCTGTGCCGCGGAAATCGAGCCCCGCCGAACCTGCCCAGACGCCGTCGGAGGCGACCGCGAGGGACGAAGCACCGTGCTCGAAGAGCCCGTACGGAAGGTGCCGCGCGCGATTGAACAGCGGGTCGGCCAGGTAGAGCCCGCCGCCCAGAGTCCCGATCCACACCTCGCTGCGGCCATCCACACGCGCACCGGAAGTCGGCCGCCACGATCGCAGTGCGTCATCGCGGGTGAGCAGGCCGGAAAACGACTCGAGTGAAGGCATCTCCCGGTACAGCGACTCGAGCGTCGTTCCGACGATCTGCTGCCCTCGCGGGGGGAGCTGGTCGAAGTTGACGTTGAACGCGAAACCCGACGGGCTCACGCGTGTCCACCTGTCACCGTAGCCGACGTACGCGCCGGCGGCAGGGTCGTCGCGATCGAACATTATGCGATCGACGCGCCCGGCAATGATGGTTCGTATCAACTGATCGATCGAGGGGCGATAGAGAAGCACTTCCCCGACGGCGGCGATCCAGACGGCGTCCGTCTCCGGGTCGGCGGCCAGCCCCGTGATCCGCCCCACTGGGTATCCGTCCGCGGCCGTGAGCGGCCGCAGCCAGCGCTGCGACAACGCATCGTAAACGGCCAGGCCGGCCTCGGATGCCACGAACACCATCCGGGTCGATGCGGCGACGGCGGCGATCTCGCCGTAGCTTCCAACGGTGACCCTGTCCTCCCGAAACCCGCCCGTCGAGGAGGGGCCCCCGCCGCCACCGCCGGGCAACACGCCACAGCCTCCCGCGACCGGGAGCAGCAGGGCGGCTAACGCGACCCTCCACGCTCCACCCGCCGAATCGGTCACGGGATGAGATGGCGAAGGTATGCCTGCGGATCGTTCAGGAACGCGCGGGTGAGGCTCACGTGGTCCAGGTCCTCGAAGTCGACGCGCGCCGGCGGCGTGCAGTCGAAGCTGTAGATCGTCGCGCCGGGATACGCCAGCACGATCGGAGAATGCGTCGCGATGATGAACTGCGATGACTGGGCCACGCCATCCGATATCATCGCCATGAGGGCGAGCTGGCTCTGCGGGGATAGCGGCGCCTCGGGCTCATCGAGGATGTAGAGTCCATCGGGGACGAAGCGCGACTGGAAGAGCCGCAGGAAGCTCTGCCCGTGAGATACCGAGTCCAGGTCTCCGTAGCGCGCCTCCATCTCGGCCATTGACCCGACCATGGGCCCGCGCGCCAGCTTCCGCGCCAGCTCCGATCGACCTTCGTATTCCGCGTCGAGCTCGCCGAGTCGCGCCTGCATCTCCGCCCGCATCCGCGCCACGTACTTCGTGAAGCCGAAGAAGTCCTCCGCGCGCAGGAAGAAGCCGCGATGCGTGCGGCGGCTCCAGGTGAGCTTCAGTGCCTTGCCGAGCTCGCGCTGGTGCACGAGCGTCGCATCGCGATCGACGCTCTCGGCGCCCACGGTCGGGAGGCCGGTCGCGGCGGCGAGGCCTTCGAGCAGCGTCGATTTTCCCGAGCCGTTCTCGCCGACCAGCATCGTCACCGGCGTCGTGAGGCTAATGGTTCCGAGCGTCGCGACAGCGGGAACGGAGAAGGGGAAGCGGTGTGGCAGCGACTCCGGATCGCCGCGCAGACCGATCGTCGCGAGGTGCATCACCTCACCCTGTCGCCCGGTCGCGCGAGCTCGG
>JBGTMW010000456.1:0-3812 GCA_041743365.1 Gemmatimonadaceae bacterium | reverse complement strand
CGAGGAGCGGGGGGATCGCCTCTCGCTGAATGGGCGTCGGCTCTTCATAGCCGAGCGCAGTGAGGGCGCCGATCAGCTTCTCGTTCAACCCGAGCGCCGCGAAGCCGACCGGGGTTTCGTCCGACGATTGCATATGGTCCTGTTTGCGAGTTCTCCAATCTACCGGGTGGGCACCCGGGAGCCCGGATATGGACCCAGGCATCGCACCGATCATTCCGCGGGGCCGTCGTGGTGCGGTGGGAGAGCTACGTCCCGGTGCCTTCGTCCTCGAGTCGGGGGGCTGCCCGGGGAACTCCCTCCGCCGGAGTCTCGCGCGCCACCGTCGGAGCCGCGAAATCGGGCTTCGGAACCAGCGGCAGACCCAGGTGCTCGCGAGCACGGTTCAGCGCGTCGTCGAGGTTTCCGAAGATGCTCTCGTCGCCGATCTCATCGAGGAGCGCCGATCGGCCGAGGGCGATCATTGGCTGGGCATGCACATCGGACAGGAGAGTGAGCGTGCCTTCCGTTCTGCTTCGCTTGATGATCTCGCCGAGCGCATGCATCGCCGTCGAGTCGATCGCGGGCACGTTCCTCATCCGGATGATCAGCACGCGGGGGTTCCGTCCGACCTGGCCAAGGGTGTCCTTGAACTTCTCGGCGGCACCGAAGAAGAAGGGTCCGTCGATCTCGTAGACCTCGACTTCCGCCGGGATCTGCCGCCGCCGCACAGCGTTGGGATCGCTCGAGTAGCGGTCGCCCGAGTCATCACCGCCGAACTCCCGGCTCAGGAAGCGGATGTTCGTGACCTCGGCCATTCGCCGCATGAAGAGGAAGGCCGCGAGCACCATCCCCACCTCGATCGCGAGCGTGAGATCCACGAGGACGGTGAGCCCGAACGTCGCCAGCATCACCAGCACGTCGCTCTTCGGCGCGCGGAACTCCGCGCGGAACGCGCGCCATTCGCTCATGTGATAGGCCACGATGATCAGGATCGCCGCCAGCGTCGCCAGCGGAATGAGCTTCGCCCACTGCCCGAAGAACAGGGTGATCGCGAGCAGGGTGATGGCGTGGACGATCCCTGCTACCGGAGTGCGCCCGCCATTCCTGACATTGGTCGCCGTGCGCGCAATTGCGCCGGTCGCCGGCAGGCCGCCGAACAGCGGTGACACCATGTTCGCGATCCCCTGCGCAACGAGCTCCATGCTGGAGCGATGCCGCCCGCCGATCATTCCGTCCGCAACCACGGCGGAGAGCAGCGACTCGATCGCGCCGAGCATGGCGATGGTGAACGCCGGTCCGATGAGCGCCGTGACCATCTCCAGCGATACCTGCGGGACAGCCGGGGCGGGAAGCGATGCGTCGAGGTCGCCGAAGCGCGACCCGATCGTTTCCACCGGCAGGTCGAACAGGCGAACTATCAGCGTTCCGGCGATGAGGGCGATCAACGCTCCGGGAAGTCGCCGGCTGACCCTCGGCCAGAAGATCAGGATTGCCAGCGAGAGCCCGCCGACGACAATAGCCCACGGGTTCACGAGGTGGGCGCTGTTCGCGTACGCGATGATCTTGTCCACGAAGTCCGCGGGAACATCTCCCATGCGGAGCCCGAAGAAATCCTTCATCTGGCTCGCGAAGATGATCACCGCGATGCCGCTCGTGAATCCGGTGGTGACGGGGAAGGGAATGAACTTGATCGCACCGCCGAGCCGCGCCACGCCGAGTCCCACGAGAATGAGCCCGGCCATGAACGTCGCGACCAGGAGGCCGTCGACGCCGTACTGCTGCACGATCCCGTAGATGATGACGACGAAGGCGCCCGTGGGACCGCCGATCTGCACCCGCGACCCGCCGAGCGCCGAGATGAGGAAGCCCGCGATGATCGCCGTGTAGAGCCCGCGCTCAGGCCCCACGCCGCTCGCTATCGCGAAGGCGATCGAAAGGGGCAGCGCGACGATGCCGACGATGACGCCGGCTGTGAGATCGCTCGTGAACTGCGCCCGCGTGTAGCCGCGCAGTGTCGTGACCAGCTTCGGGACCAGCACGTTGCCCCTGGTGAACGGTGCTCAGTCGAAGCTGTCCTTCCTCCGACCGGCCTTGGTCTCCCCGCGCTTCTTCTTCTCCGAGATTCGCTTCTCCTTCGAGGCACGACTCGGCCTCGTTGCCCGGCGCTTCTTCCGGACGATCAGCGCCTTCCGGACCAGCTCCGCCAGCCTCTCCTCGGCGCTCTCCCGGTTCTGCCTCTGGCTCCTTCGGTCACTCGCCACCACGCGGACGACCCCCTCGCCATCGATCCTGGTCGCGAGTTTCTCCACCAGCCGGGCGCGTGTCTCGTCGTCCAGCGCACTGGAGGTCCGCACGTTCCAGAGCAGCTCGATGCGTGTGGATGATGTGTTGACGTGCTGGCCGCCGGCTCCACCGGCCCGGGATGCCCTCGCGCTGAGCTCGTGCCGCGGGATGGCGAGTCGCTCGTTGACGGCCAGCGCGTCCCCGGCGGCGGGATCGGTCACGCCGGGACGCGATCCTTGCTGGCGTAGTGGACCCGGAGAGCGGCGACGCGGCGGCCGTCCATGGCGACGATCTCGAGCTCGCCGCCGGGGTAGGGCACCCGGTCGCCCATCTTCGGCACGCGGCCGAGCCTGGAGAACGCGAAGCCACCCAGCGTCGTCCAGTCTCCTTCGGGAATCGCGAGGCGGTGATTGGAGCGAACGTCGATGAGCGACAACGACCCGGACAGCTCGAGCACTCCGTTCGTCGTGATCGAGTCGCGGGTCGCCATGTCGTATTCGTCGGCTATGTCTCCGATGACCTCCTCGACCAGGTCCTCCATCGTGAGGATTCCCGAGGTCCCGCCGTATTCGTCGAGCACCACCGCCATGTGCGCGCGAGTCTTCCGCAGGTCATCCAGCACACGCTCGGCCTGCCGGCTGTCGGGAACGTAGAGGGCCTCGCGAACGAAGCTCTTCAGCGCGAACGGCTCGCTGCCGTCATGCAGCCAGAGGTCCTTCGCGAGGAACACGCCAACCACGTCGTCGAGGGAATCGTCGTACACCGGGTAGCGCGAGTATCGCTCGCTCCGCATCACGGACCACACCTCATCCTCGGTCGCGTCCAGCGGCAGGGCGACGATGTCCGTGCGCGGCCGCATTACGTCCCGCGCGCGCTTCTCGTGAAAGTCGAAGACGCCGGCGATCATCGCGCTGTCCGACTCATCCAGGGTGCCGTGAAGCCTGGACTGCACCACCAAAAGGCGCAGCTCTTCGGGAGAGTGCACGCGGCTCGCCTCGGTCGCCGGCTGTATCCCGAACATGCGAAGAAGGATGTTCGCCGCACCCTGCATGAACCACACGAAGGGATACATCATTGAGGAGAAGAGCATCAGCGGGCGGGCGACCCAGCGGCTGACCTTCTCGGGCATGATCAGCGCTACCGACTTGGGCGCCAGCTCGCCCAGCACGATGTGCAGGAAGGTGATGATCGCGAACGCCGTGATCGAAGCGGCGATGGTATGGGCTACACCGGGCGGGGCCTGTATCCCGAAAAGCTCGAGAAATCGGTCCACGAGCACTGCGAGCGCCGGCTCGCCCAGCCATCCCAGCCCCAGGGAAGCCAGGGTGATGCCCAGCTGGGTGGCGGAGATGTAGCGATCGAGGTTCTGGAGGGCCTGCTGGACCGTCCGCGACTTTCGATCGCCCTCAGCGGCCATCTGATCCACCTTGCTGCGTCGCGATCCAACCAACGCGAACTCGGCGGCGACGAAGAAGGCGTTGGCGAGCACGAGGAGAATCACCCCGCCCAATCGACCCGCGATGTTGCCGAGCGTCAGCTCGTGTTCCAAG
>JBGTMW010000455.1:0-3031 GCA_041743365.1 Gemmatimonadaceae bacterium | reverse complement strand
CTCGGCCGGGCCTCCTCCGCCGACGCTGACCGGGGAGGTCGGCGAGCGAGCCGATGCGGATGCCGGACCGCAGCGCAGCCATCGCAACCGGCACCGGCCCGGCGGGGACGAGCTCCTTGCGTGCGAGATCGAGCTTGAGATTGAGGCTCTCGAGGCCGATCGCGCCGAGCAGCACCATGTCACCGGGTTCGCCGAACACGACGACCGATCCCATCGTGCGGCCGCCCGCGGACACGAGCGCCAACCCCACATCGCGCTCGAGGACTCGGCCGTCGGCTGTCTCGAACCGATCGATCCGAACCGCCTCGATTCCGAGCTCTTCGAGCACGGAGCGCGGAATCCAGTTGTACTCGCTCCCTGTGTCTACCATGACGTCGGTGAGCTCGCGTCGCTCGGCAGGTCGCGCGACGTGCGCGATGCCGATCGTCGTTCTGAAGATTCCCATGTCGTCCATCATATGCACCTCCAGGTCGGGAGCGAGCACCGGTTATGCTGCGGCTCGCACCGAAGGTACGCGGCGGGGTCGGTTTGCCAAGATGGCAGGACCCATCGACCATCGCCCAAAGCCCATCGACGATTCGCTACAGGACCGGTCTTGATAACGAGACGGGAGCTTGATCACTCATGGCGTGAATGATTATCATTCACGCCATGAATACCCTCCTTCCCCGCCTCATCGGCGACGCCCTGCGCGACCGGCTCCGCATCATGCCCGCCGTCGTCCTCACCGGCGCCAGGCAGACCGGGAAGAGCACGCTCGTGCGCGATCTGGCACCCGGCCGCCGCCGATTCCTGTCGCTCGATGACCTCGATGTCGTGGATGCGGCACGCCGCGATCCGGCGGTGCTCGTCGAGGGGGCGATACCGGTAACCCTCGACGAGGTCCAGCGCGAGCCGGATCTCCTTCACGCCGTGAAGCGAGCCATCGACCGTCGCCGGACCGCGGGGCAGTTCCTCCTCACCGGATCGGCGAACCTGCTGCTGATGCGCCAGGTGTCGGAGTCGCTCGCCGGACGGGCGAGCTATCTCACCCTCTGGCCCATGACGCGCCGGGAACAGGTCGGGCTCGCAAGCGCCGGTGTGTGGGAGGACCTTGTCGGCGCGGATGAGACTCACTGGCTCGACATCCTGGCGTCCCAGTCCGACGAATCCGACGACTGGAAGGCCGTCGCGCTGCGAGGAGGGTTTCCCACACCGGCACTCGAGCTGGGAACCGCGCACGATCGCGCCGTGTGGTTCGATGGCTACGTCCGCACCTATCTCGAGCGAGACCTCCAGGATCTCTCGGCAATCGCCGCCCTCCCGGACTTCCGGAGACTGATGCGTGCAGCCTGCCTGCGGATCGGACAGCTCGTGAATCAGACGGAGCTCGGCAGGGATGTCGCGATGGCGCAGCCGACCGTGCATCGCTACCTGAACCTGCTGGAGACCTCGTATCTTCTCGTTCGCCTCCCGGCCTACGCTGTCAACCGCACGAAGCGGCTGATCAGGACACCGAAGCTCTACTGGGGAGACACCGGCCTCGCGCTGCACCTCGCCGGACTCGCCGCTCCTGAAGGCCCGCATCTCGAGAACCTCGTGGTGCACGACCTGCTTGGCTGGCGCGACGCCCGGGTCGAAGCCGCGGAGATATCCTACTGGCGAACCGCCGCGGGCGAGGAAGTGGATGTCGTCGTCGAGACAGGCGGACGGTTGCTGCCGATCGAGATCAAGGCGACCACGCGCCCGCGGTTGGGCGACATGGCGGCGCTTCGCTCCTTTCGCGCCGAGTACGGCAGCCGCGCCCGGGGCGGATTGCTCCTGCATGCTGGGACCGCGCTGGAGTGGCTCGCGCCCGACGTCCTGGCGGCGCCGTGGTGGCGAGTGCTGTGAGAGGGGCCGATGGGCGGGCTCGCCTTGTCAGGGCATTCAGTATTTTTACTCAACGTCCTGAGTAAAATGGCAACTACAGTATTCACAAGACCTTACGCCGCCGCCTTGACCGCCCGCCTCCGCGAGCCACGCCGCTTCCTCCAGGTCGTGACCGGCTCGAGGCAGGTCGGCAAGACCACTCTGGTCGGCAGGTCTCGCACACTATCTCGATCTTCTCTCGGCAGCGGGAATGGTCACCGGCATTCAGAAGTACTCCGGATCCGTCGTGCGGCAGCGCGGATCGAGCCCGAAGCTTCAGGTGTTGAACACCGCGCTCATCACGGCGCAAATGGGAAAGGACCCGTCGGCGATGAGGACCGACCGCGATGCGCGCGGACGCCTCGTCGAATCATCCGTGGGCGCACACCTCGCCAACGCCGCGGCCGCCGGTAAATGGGAGCTGTTCTACTGGCGCGACCGAAACCGTGAAGTCGATTTCATTGTGCGACGCGGCGACGCGCTCGCCGCGATCGAGGTCAAGAGCGGACACGACCCGGCGCGCGGCGGGATCGACGCCTTCATTCGGGAGTTTCGCGGAGCTCGTTCCATTCTCGTGGGCGGGGATGGGATTCCCGTCGAGGAATTTCTCGAACGACCGGTGATTCAATGGGTGAGCTGACCCGCCTCCGTCTGTCTTCACCATCGCCCACGGCTCCGGCACGATCCATCGACAATCGCCCAGAGCCCATCGACGATTCGCTACAGGACCGGTCTTATGGCTCATGGTCGGTGGGCTCTGGGCTCTGGGCTCTGGCAGGATCCATCGACAATCGCCCAAAGCCCATCGACGATCCGCTACAGGACCGGTCTTTTGGCTACCAGGCGCCATGAGACCATGCTGGGCGATCGGGTCGTATTCACGTTCCACCGCGAGCGCGCCGAATCGGTCGTCTTCCCGCAGTCGCAGGACGTGCAGGACCCCCTTGCATTCGCTCCCGACAGCCGGGCACACTACGTCCGTGCCTGCCCGCAATGATCCCTGCCCCTGTGGCTCGGGGCTGAAGTACAAGAAGTGCTGCGCCGACAACGATGCCCGGCGCGAGCGGGCGGTGCGCCTGATGGAGCCAGCTCCCTCGACCCGGGGGCACCGCGCCACGGAGTCCACGAGCCTCGCCGGCAA
>JBGTMW010000454.1:0-3258 GCA_041743365.1 Gemmatimonadaceae bacterium | reverse complement strand
AGCTGGTGCGCGAGCATCACCGTGGGGCGAGGAAAATCGGTGACGTCGAGGAGCCGGCCGCCCTTGTCCCAGCGAATCGAGAGAGGCGGCGCCGCCAGCGCGACCGTGACGGTGGAGGTCGCGCCACGCACCGGCATGGTTGCCGAGACGGTCCCCGCTGTCGTCATCACTTCGACGTCGACATCCGCATCGAAGTAGCCGGTGAGGTCGTCGCGCGGCTGGACCTGCTGTGCCGTGAGCGAAAGAGCGTGCGTCGTGCTGTCGTACCTGTAGGTAACGCGAAAGGCAGGCACTCCGGCACCATGAACCCACTGGGCGAAGAAGCGCGACAGGTCGCGACCGCTCGCGCTCTCCATGCTCCGCTGGAAGTCGTCCGTGACGACGTTGCCGAGCCTGTTGGAGGTCGTGTAGCGTTGCATGCCGGACCAGAAGAGGGAGTCGCCGAGCTGGCTTCTCAGCATCTGCAGTACCGTCGCACCCTTCGGATAAATGTGGCCGCTCAGGAAGAGCTCGAGCGGATCCGTCACCCAGCGATCGTAGACCAGCGGTCGCCGTGCGGCGCGGTCGGCGGCAAGGGCCTGCTCCTGCTCTGCCAGGCGGGCGAGCGCACCGGCATCCGTCCCATGCGTCTCCTCCGCCCATACCGCCTCGAAGAAGGTGGCGAAGCCTTCATTGAGCCAGATGTGCGCCCAGTCCCGCGCGGTGACGTAGTTGCCGTACCACTGGTGCGCCAGCTCATGGACGACGAGCGCCTCGGCATTTGACTGCGGCTCGGCCCACGTCGGGTGGAGAACGCGGTCATCGGCCTGGGTAGTGGCGGTGACGTTCTCCATGCCACCGAAGATGAAGTCCGGTGCCACCGCCTGGTCGTACTTCGCCCAGGGATACAGCACGCCGCTGCGATTCGACATCAGCTCGACCATTCGCGGCGTCTGGCCGAAGCCGCGCCATGCCGCCTCGACCGAATCGGGATACGTCCAGTACCCGATCGGTACGGAGCGCCACACATCCTGGAGCACCACATAGTCGCCGGTGACGACGGACATCAGGTATGTCGATGCCGGCGCGGTCTGCGACCAATGCCACTCGGTTCCGTTCGCCACGGCCCGCGACGCGACGAGGCGGCCGTTGGAGAGCGCGCGCTCGTTTCGATCGGTGGTGACGCGGAACTCCCAGGTGGTCTTGTCGTTCGGAAAATCGTAGGTCGGCACCCAGTACCGTGTGTCCTCGGTCGCTCCCTGGGTCCAGACTGTGTGCCGGCGGTCGATGAAGTAGGCGCCCTTCTTCGGCCGCACCGTCTCGTAGGCGACGACGATGGTCGTGCGCGCCCTTGCACCGACGGGGGACGCCAGGATGACCGTCAGGGTGCGGCCGTCGTAGCGATGTTCCAGGGGCTGCCCTGACGCCGAGCGAACGCCGCCGATCGTCATGCCGACCGCGTCGAGCGTGACCTCCGCGAGCGCGCTGTCGAGCGCAGCAAGACGTATCGAGGTCGAGCCTATGACCGCCCGACGCGTCCAATCGAAGCGGATCCGCGTGTCCTGATGCTGGAGGTCATATGATCGCGCGCGCTCCGTGCGTCGATCGCCCTCCGGCAACGGCCCCCACTCGATGAGCGGCCCGGTCGCGAATGCGGGTATGCGGTACGAGGCCATCGTGTCCGGCACAGACGGAACGGTCTCCACCACGGTCGTCGGGACGACGGGAGGCGGAAGCGCAGGCGCCTCGGGGATATGGGCAGCACGGGCGCATCCAGCGACAACCAGCGCGAGCGCGATCGAAGAGCGCATACCGGAACTCAACGTGGAATCGAACACCACTCGGCGCGTGAAAGCGATGACGGCGCGCAGAGCGTTGCCGGCATACATCCGGCGACTTCGGGAAAGGTATCATGCGGCGAGGGATCACGCTGGTGGAGCTCGTGCTGGTCGCTGCGGTCGTCGGGATCCTGTGGGCCATCGGGATGCCGGCGCTGCTGCGTCACCTCGACCGCACTCGAGTGCGTCACGCCGCGAGCGAGATCACCAGTACGCTCGCTCTCGCGCGGACCACGGCGGTCGCGCGCGAGACGTATGTGACCACGATCTTCGACAGCACCCGATCTTCGGTGTTCATGGTGATCGACGGCACGGACACGCTGGTGACGCGCGCGTTGCGGATTCTCTACGACGTCGAGATACGCTCGAATCGCGACTCGATGGTCTACGGGCCCACCGGCCTTGGCTTCGGCGCCGCCAACCAGAGCGTGACTCTGCAGCGTGGGAGTGCGGCGGATACCGTCGTGATCTCGCGCCTCGGACGCGTGCGCCACTAGGCACGGCGCCGCCGAGTCGTAGATTTCGGAGGTCGGGAGGTTGCGGGGCGCCTTGCCCGGCCGTCGTCCCTTCGAAAGGCGTCGCGACGGCGCTCGCTGACCGACCGTCCACCGTCCGGCCAGGGTCGGGATCAGCATTCATCCCGTTTCATTGCGCTATTCCGGCGTGATCCTGTAACCGGCACGACCCCCGCCCCGTATTGTCAGCCATGCAATCACAACCCCAAATAGCGCCTCCTCCCATTCCGGCTCCGCCCACCCCGCCAGCATTGCCGGGTGGAGATGTGACTGTCGGTGGGGGCATGCTTCGCCCTGGCATGCCTCTGACAGGGGCGCAGCGGGAGGCGATTCAGGAAGCACGCTCCCTGCTCTCCGACCAGCTCATTTCAGCGAATGGCCGGCGCGACGATCTCGCGAACGCCCTGCGGACCGCGCAGGGCGCTGACCGGGCCGGGATAGAGCAGCGGCTGATTCAGCTCGACAACCGCATAATCCGCCTCGAGATGGACCTGGCCGAGACCGGGCGAGTCCTGACGGAGGGTTCGATGGTGATCGCCCCCGGGGCGATGAGCCAGCCACCCTTCGGTGGATCCGGCCCCGCGGATCCCACCGCTATTGCCATCGTCTTCACGCTCTTCGTCCTCGCTCCCCTCGCGCTCGCCTTCGCGCGCCTGTTGTGGAAGCGGGCGACGACGAGAGGGCAGGCGGCGCCCTCACTGGAGTCGGTTGAGCGCCTGGAGCGGATGGAGCAGGCGATCGATGCCGTTGCGGTGGAGGTCGAGCGCATTTCGGAGGGCCAGCGGTTCGTCACGCGGATTCTCACGGAAGGTCCTGCCCGGGATGCGCTCAACGCGGGGCAGCGGCATCCGGAGACGATCGCGGTGCCGCGCCGTGAAGGCGCCAAACTCGTGCGCGAAGAGCCCTGAGCCTGGTTCCGGGCAGGG
>JBGTMW010000453.1:0-6655 GCA_041743365.1 Gemmatimonadaceae bacterium | reverse complement strand
CGGCCACCGCGTGGGAAGGGCGATCGCCGCAGGGCTCGCCGCGCGCGGCTTGGACGTGGCCGTGCACTACAACGCCAGCGAAGGACCCGCGCGCGATACGGCCAGCGCAATCACGGCCCTCGGACGGCGCGCGGAGATCTTTCGGGGCAATCTGGCCGAGCGCGGAGCAGCCAACGACCTGGTGCGCGATGTCGTCGCCGCGATGGGACAGCTCGATGTGGTGATCAACTCCGCGGCGGTCATGGTGCGCACACCGTGGCACACGGCGACCGAGGAGCAGTGGGACAACATGTTCGCGATCAATCTCCGCGCGCCGTACTTCATCGCGCAGGCTGCCGCGCGAGCCATGGGCGATCGCGGCGGGGCGATCGTCAACATCGCCGACCTTGCCGCCTTCGAGACGTGGCCCGCCTACGTCCCGCACGGCATCACGAAGGCTGGTGTCGTACAGATGACGCGTGCGCTTGCTCACGCTCTCGCGCCCGCGATCAGGGTCAACGCGGTCGCGCCGGGCGTCGTTCTGCTCCCCGAAGGCTGGTCCGCCGCGGACGCGGATCGCCTCGCTGAAACAACTCCGCTGTGCCGCATCGGAAGCCCGGACGATGTGGTTGCAGCGGTGCTCTACCTGCTCGAAGCGGACTTCGTGACGGGCGAGACACTTCTCGTGGACGGCGGTCGTCATGTCCGGACATGAGGATTCGTTCGTATCGCTCGAGCGCGCGACGAGCACCGGCACCGCGCGCTGCCAGGTCACGCGGACGGCGCGCGATTGGACGATGCCCGAGGCACTCCGCCAATACGTGGCAGAGCAGCGGGCACTCGGGCACGAACTGGCCGGGCCGTTCGTTTTCCACTGTCGGCACCGCACCCACGGAGTCGGGATGATCGATGTTCGGGATGTCCTCGACGCCGACAGGGAGATAGCCGGGCTGGGCGGGGCAGGGAGCGCGGATGTAATCATTGGCACGGTGTCGCACTGCCACGGGGCGATCGTCCGGCTCTGCATTGGCGACTGACGGCTTCGGATTCCACCGGCGTGCGCGATTGGCGACATTACTCGCGTAGCCGGGGTTGCCTAATGAGCGGATCGAGGAGATAGAGTGGGAACGACGCACGAGTATGATGTAGTGATCATTGGAGCGGGCCCGGCGGGGATGACGGCGGCGATGTATGCCGGCCGTTCGATGCTGAAGGCCGTCGTGCTCGAACGCGGCATGCCCGGCGGTGAGCTGCTCAACACCGAAGCGATCGAGGATTACCCCGGTTTCGAGCACATCCTCGGGCACGAGCTCGCTGCGAAGTTCGAGAGCCACGCGCGGAAGTTCGGCGCGGAATTCCGGCAGGCGACCGCGGTGACCATCCGAAAGCTGCCCGACGGCTCGTTCGAGACGACCACCGATGACGGAGACGTCTATCGGTCCCCAGCAGCCATCATCACGGCCGGTGGAACGCCCATCAAGCTCAACGTTCCGGGTGAGCTCGTCTACGCGGGGAAGGGTGTCTCGTACTGTGCAATCTGCGATGGAGCGTTCTTTCGCGAGCAGGTTATTGCCGTCGTGGGAGGCGGCGATGCGGCCGTCGAAGAGGCGGACTTCCTTACGCGCTATGCGTCGAAGGTGTACCTGATCCATCGCCGCCATGAGCTGCGGGCGTCGAAGATCCTGCAACAGCGCGTCTTCGCAAACCCGAAGATCGAGATGATCTGGGACAGCGAGGTCGAGCGCATCGAGGGCGATGCCCAGGGACTGGTGCAGAACCTCGTGCTCCGGAACACGCGGACGGACGCGACGACCGACCTCCCGGCCACGGGCGTTTTCATCTTCATTGGCTTTCGCCCGAACACCGGGATCATCGATGGCCACTTCGACCATGATGAGATGGGTTACATTCGCACCGATCCCAACATGGAGACTTCGATCCGCGGCCTGTTCGCCGCCGGTGACCTGCGCTCACAGCTCACGCGGCAGGTCACGACGGCAGCCGGCGATGGGACCACGGCGGCGATTGCCGTCGAGAAGTACCTGACGGCACTCCGACATGGCCAGCAGGACGCCCCGATCCACGCGAGCGGAGGGTACGCGGTTTGAAAGTCGCGCGACTCACCGTGGGTCCGTTCCAGGAGAACTGCTACCTCCTGACGGACGAGGACTCCTCGAGCGCCGTGCTCATCGATCCGGGCGAAGAGGGCGAACGCATAGTCACGGCACTCGAGGCCTCGGGTAGCATGCTCGAGGCGATCTGGGTTACGCATGCGCACCTCGACCACGTAGGCGGAATCGCGGCGATAAAGCGCAGGCACGACGTCCCGATCTTCCTGCACCCTGCGGACCTGCCGCTGTATCGTGCGGCGGACCGGCAGGCCGCTGCGTATGGCTTGCCATTCGACCCGCCTCCGCTTCCCGACCGCGAGTTCGCGGACGGTGCCGTGGTCCGACTCGGCAAGCTCGAATTCTCGGTGATGCACGCGCCGGGACATGCGCCCGGTCACGTCGTCATTCACGGCCACGGCGTCGCCTTCTGCGGTGATTGTGTGTTCGCCGGTTCGATTGGACGAACCGACCTCCCGTTCTCCGATGGACGCGCGCTCGCGGAGTCGCTCCAGCAGATTGCCCTTCTCCCGCCGGAGACGATTCTTTACCCGGGGCACGGGCCGCAGACCACCCTCGAGCGAGAGCTCGTCACGAATCCCTTCCTGAATGGCAGCGCCCGCGTCGTCGGCGCCTGAGTCGCATCCGGGCCTGGCCGGAGCGGGCCAGCTCATGCTGCTCGCGTCGTGGATCGGCGCATCGGCGTTCCTTGCCACGGTTGTCGCCCCAGCCGCGTTCGACGTCCTCCCGACCCGGGAAGCTGCGGGTGCACTGGTAGGCCGAGCCCTGCCGGCGATCTTCGTCGCGGGCATAGCGGTTGGATTCCTGGTGTTCGCGCTGGAGTTCTTGGGGCGCAGGCGACCCTGGATGCTGGCGCGGTCCATCGCGGTCGCGACGGCAGCGGTCGCCTGCGCCGTTGCGCAGCTTGGGATTGCTCCGAGGATAGCCGAGCTGCGGGGTGAGCTCTCCGGCCCCCTCGCTTCGCTGGCACTCGACGATCCCCAGCGTGTCGAGTTCGGTCGCCTCCACGTGATGAGTGTCGCAGCGCTCGGCGTCGCCATTCTCGCATCATTCATTGCGCTCGTTCTCGCTGCACTCACCCTTCGTTCACGAGGTGCGCGATGATCGATGAAGAGGGACGCCTTCCACGACTCGGACCCGACGACGCGAGCGGCGGCATGCAATCCGTGTTCGAACGCTTCCTCAGCGAGCGCGGGCGCATTCCGAACCTGTTCAGGGTCGCCGCACACAGGCCCGGAATCGGCGAGACGCTCGCCGCCCACATGAACGCCGTGATGGGACCCGGCACCGTGGACGTAAGGTTGAAGGAGCTTCTCGCGATCCGCGTCTCGCACATCAACGGGTGCGAGTATTGACTGGCCTCCCACACCGCCTTGGCAAGGCGGCTGAAAGTCCCGCAAGAGCAGCTCGAGGCCGTCGCGGCCGATGAACTCGCCATCTTCGAACCGGCGTGGCGGGCGGCGCTTTCCTTCGCGAACGACCTCACGCGAGACCGGGGAGTCGTTGGCGACGAAGGGTTTGCGGCGGTCTCGTCCCACTTTTCGACCGAGCAGATCGTGGAGGTGACCGCGGTCGTCTCGCTCTTCAACTACTTCAATCGGTTCGCCAACGGGCTTAAGATTCCTGTTACCCGATGAGGTTTCCCCAGACCACCGGTTCCATGGCATTCAAGCATCGCTCGCGCGCCGCCCTGCTGATCGCCGCCGTCTTTCTCATCGCGGGCTGCCGCGCGCTCGAGGTCGCCCAGCTGGATTTCGCGATCATCAACGTACCGGTCAGCGAGACCGCGACAGGCTATGCCACGGCGCCGGTGGCGTTCTTCTTCCGGGGATCCGGCGTCCAGCTGCCGTCCACCAATGTGAACCAGGAAGGGTGCGTCACCCTGACGATCTCGAACCAGGGCAACGTCCAGGATCTCGACTATATCAACGCGGGCTCGCCCGTGGTCGCGACCCTCTCGGGCAATTCCGGTTCTCTGACGCCGCGCACCGCGGGCGACCGAACGACCTACGAGCTCGATGCGGGCACGGAGATAGAGTTCACGCCGGGCGCGACCATCAGTGTTGCGATCCCAGGCGCTAGCGGCGGGTTCCCGACTCTCGTCGTGACGGCGCGCACCAGCGAATTCTTCCAGGCCGATGCTGTCACGGTCCCGTCGGCGGGCGACATGGTCGTCACGTGGACTCCGCCTACGCTGACCGGAACGGCCATGTTCTACTCGTTCCGCTACGCGTGGAGCGGAAGCACGACGGAGAATCGGGAGCTCGCGTGCGTGTTCAGGGACGACGGAAGCGGTACCGTCCCCGAGGGCAACCTTACCGAGTTCCGGCAGGCGACCGTCAGGAGTATTCAGTCGCAGCGAGGTACCGCCACGACCGAGCGCATCGGCGACGCGGTAACCCATGTGCTGTCCACGGTCGAGGTGCAGGTTCCCCTGATCACGCCCTGACACCCACGCAGCGAGAGACGCGAGCTCATGGCCAACGCGACACGTAGCGAGAAGGACCCGCTGGGATCGAAGGCCGTTCCCGCGGACGCGCTGTTCGGGGTTCAGACAGTTCGGGCGATGGAGAACTTTCCGATCAGCGGACTGAGGCCGCTGCCGCCCTTCGTCGATGCCACCGTATGGATCAAGAAGGCGGCCGCCCTGACTCACCGCGAGACCGGCCGCCTCGAACCGCGACTCGCGGACGCGATAGTGCGTGCGGCGGACGAGGTCCTCGCGGGGGACCATCGCGAGCACTTCGTCGTCGACGTCTATCAGGCGGGCGCCGGCACTTCGCACAACATGAACGCGAATGAAGTGCTCGCGAATCGCGCCAACGAGATCCTCGGTGCCGCGCGCGGAGCGTACGCGCCAGTGCACCCGAACGATCACGTCAACATGGCGCAGTCGACGAATGACGTGATACCGACGGCAATCCGGCTCTCGTCGCTAGCGGCGCTCGGTCCCCTCCTGAAGGCGGGCGCGGCGCTGCGTGATGCCTTCGTGACGAAGGGAAAGGAGTTCGACGACGTGCTCAAGTCCGGGCGCACGCACCTTCAGGATGCGATGCCGATCCGGCTGGGCCAGGAGTTCACCGCATATGCGGGAACGCTCGACCGCTGCCTCCGGCGGTTGGATGAGAGCGCGAACTATCTCTGCGATCTCGGAATCGGGGGCAGCGCCGTCGGCACCGGGGTGAACGTGGAGCCGGAGTACCCGGCGGCGATGGTTCGCCACCTCCGCGCGATGACCGGTCTCGAGCTTCGAGAGGGGCAGGACCGAATCCAGCTGATGCAGAGCCTCGGCGACGTCGCCGCCTTCAGCAGCCAGCTGCGCATCCTCGCCCTCGACCTGGGGAAGATCGCGAGCGATCTCCGTCTGATGGCCAGCGGTCCTCGCACCGGTCTCGACGAGATACGTCTCCCCGCGGTTCAGCCAGGATCATCGATCATGCCCGGAAAGATCAATCCATCGATCCCCGAGATGGTCAACCAGGTGTGCTTCCAGGTCGTCGGAAACGACGCCTGCGTGGGAGCGTGCGCGGAGCACGGACAGCTGGAGCTGAACGTGATGATGCCCGTGGTCGCGTACAACGTGCTGCTCTCCGAGCAGATCCTGACGAACGCGATGCGAGTGCTGGCCGATCGGTGCGTCGTCGGGATCGAGGCCAACGAAGCCCAATGCCTGTATTGGCTCGAGCGCTCCGCCGCTCTCGCGACTGCACTTGCGCCGCAGATCGGCTACGCCCGAGCCGCGGAGCTCAGCAAGCAGTCGGTGAAGGAGAATGTCCTGATCCGCGATCTCGTCGTTCGGGAGAAGGTACTTCCGCCGGAGGAGATCGACGCCGTGCTGGACATGCGCAGGATGACGGAGATCGGCGTGCCGGGCGGCGCTCACGGAGGCGTTTCGGCCGGGTAGGGAAGCCGGAGTCTTGTCTCCGGACGCCACTGGTCCTATCCTCATTGTGTGCGCATAACCACGTGGGCCGAGTACGGGATCATCTGCGCGCTTCATCTCGCGAAGCGTTCTGCCGAAGGCCCGGTGACGGGGCGTGAGATCGCGGCTCTGGAGCGGCTCCCGGCCGACTACGTAGAGCAGATCCTGCTCCGCCTTCGCCGCGCCGCGATCATCAGGAGCACTCGTGGCGCACACGGCGGCTACACACTCGCCCGCCCGCCGGCCGAGGTGTCGGTCCGCGATGTGATCGCCGCGTCGGAGCTCTCGACCTTCGACCTGCACTGCGTGTCTCACCCTGTGGGCGAGGAGCGCTGCGCGGACTCCGGAAACTGCAGCATCCGGCCGGTCTGGGTCCTTCTCCAGCAGAAGATCGACGAAGTGCTCGACAGCGTGAATCTCGAGGACCTTCTGGAGGACGAGCCTTCGGTTCGCGCGCGAGTCGGCCTTCCCATCCTCCAGGCCTGACGAGGGCACTGTGGCGCCCCGCATCTGGCGCGAGTGGCTGGAGAACCGCACCCAGGCCCGGCGCGTCGCGGCGTACGTTGCGGCGGTACGTGCCGAACCCGCCGACGACGATGCCCGCTGGCTCGCCGAAAGCGCGACC
>JBGTMW010000452.1:0-2144 GCA_041743365.1 Gemmatimonadaceae bacterium | reverse complement strand
TGCTGCTCGGCCTCGTGCGCGACACCGGGATGGCCGCGCTGATCGCCACGCACAACCCCGAGCTCGCCGCCCGGATGGACCGCAAGCTGCGGCTCGCCGCGGGACGCATAGCCGCGACTTAGATGGCGATGCGCCAAGATGACACCGTTCTCCATCGATACAGAAACCTGCCCGTCGGAGGCCTGAGGCGTGGTCAACCTCGAATGATCGGCGCTTTGACAGGGCCGGACACGGCACTGGCCCCCCAAGCCTTTAACGGATCCTAACGGATCCTGAATCTCTACGCAAATAGTCAATTAGATCAATTACTTGATCAGTTGCTCGCGCGCGAGCAACCTCTTGCTCGATTCCTAGATCGGCTCGCACGGATTTCGATGGCAGTGCATTCGCTCCAACCACGCATGGACAGGGTCGTTTGGATCGAGCGGAAAGCGTGGCGCAGGCCAGGCTCCCGTCGCCGGCAAGGCCGGCAGGCGCCGAGAACGACCTCGTCAAACCGGCGATCCACGGTTAACGGTGCTCGCCGGAGCCGGGGCGAATCAGCCCCGCGGCGATCATGCGGAGGACGGCGGCGGAATGTGGCGGCAAGGAGAGATGGTTGTCCTCGCGTCGGATGGTCCGGTTCCGGAGCACGTTTTCATCGGCAAGGCGTATGTCGGGGCCGACCTGATCCTGGGCTCGCTGGGCGCCGAGGCGTTTCGCGAAGCGACCGGTGTTCCGATCCCCGGGGACGAGGACGGGTGCTACCTGAGCATCAACCGGGACGGGCGACGGATCAGTATCGAGAACGACTACACCGGCAACATGCCGATCTTCTACTACAGCGACGGCGGCTACTGGGCGGCGTCGAACTCGCTCCGCCGTCTGGCGATGCATCTCCGCGGCGCCGGGCGGCGCCTGACGCCCAATCCGCCGCATGTCGAGGCGTTCTCCATCGGCGACGCGTTCACCAAGCAACTGACCTGTTTTGAGACCGTGATCCGGGAAATCCGGCTGCTTCCCTCGTTCTGCGGACTGACCGCGAGCGAGGACGGGCTGACCGTCCGGCCGCGCGAGGGCGCGGAAGCGGTGGACTACGCGAAGGGCCTCGCCGAGTTCCTGTCGGTCTGGCAAGGGCGCTTCGCCGCACTGCTGGCCGACACAGGCTCGAGGGTGACCGTCGACATCTCGGGCGGGATCGACT
This sequence comes from Gemmatimonadaceae bacterium, assembly GCA_041743365.1. Classification (GTDB taxonomy): domain Bacteria; phylum Gemmatimonadota; class Gemmatimonadetes; order Gemmatimonadales; family Gemmatimonadaceae; genus JANPKQ01. Next base: position 961 of record JBGTMW010000452.1, on the reverse strand, counting down.
CGCGCACGGTCCTCGCCATGCTCGTCCGCGCGATCGACGCCGGCGGCGCCGGGATGCCGAAGGACGTGCGCTACCATACGTCGCGAAAGCCGCACCACGCGCAGGACCGCGAGGTGGCGACGAAGCTGGCTGCCGCCTTCGGCCTCGCGCTCGCCAAGGGCGAGGGATCGGGCGGCGGTCCGTTCCTGACCGCGACCGAGCTCGTCGACCGCTGGCAGGACATGTGCCTCGGCGCCTACAGCCCGCTTCGGATCGGGGATGCTTCCGCGGCGCCGCAGACGAAGATCAAGATCGGCGGTGGGGGGGGTGAATGCTTCCGCAAGTTCTATCGCGAAGAAACCCTCGAGGATCTGCTGCAGGAACGCCGCAAGCACTTCTCCAGCATCGACGTCTTCGCAGCCTGGAGGGAGGCCATCGTCGCCTCGCTTGGGCAGATCGAGGATCATTGGGGGAGCGGCGAGCATCCCCTCGTCCTGCACTACAGAGAGTTCAGGGCGCGCTTTCACGCCGGGTCGATGGCCCGCGTGACGACCAACGCGCTGCCGCTGCAGAGCAAGTTCCTGTTCCGCGCGGCGCGGTCCTGCACGCGGGAGCATCTCGCCCGTCGGCAGATCGCCTTCGACATCATCAGCAGCACGGTTCCGCGGATGCTGGACTTCGCCTTCGACGTGCCGACCAAGCGGTTCACGAACGAGAACCAACGGAACGCGCAGCGCGCGTCGATCGGGCCGTCGCAACCGGGTCGGATCTATCGGGACGCGGCCGAGGTCTATGGGGAGCTGACGCGGAAAAAGCCCGACGTCTACCCCGAGATGTACCGGATCCTGATGCAGCGGGAGCCCGGCTGCCGGGGCCGCGCTGATTGGCGCGAGCAGTTCGAGGCGGCGAGGGCGTCGCTCGAGAAGGCCCGGACGCAGGGGGGCTTCGAAAAACGCCGGGACGCCGGGGCGTTGTTCCAGGT
>JBGTMW010000451.1:0-7121 GCA_041743365.1 Gemmatimonadaceae bacterium | reverse complement strand
GTTCCCCGAAAAAAAGGTGCGACCTGCTACGACCCCTGACCACCCACCGTGCACCGCAGAGCTCGCGATCGGGATTGAACCGATGACCTCACCCTTACCAAGGGTGTGCTCTACCAACTGAGCTACGCGAGCGACACTGCCAGCGCTGAGCTTTGCGCGTCCTGCCAGCCATTCATGCCGAAAACCGCCGCGAGACGCCTGGCGGCGGTGTTCACCACGGCTGCTGAATCCCACGCCTCCGGTTTCCTGCGAGAAAGCGGGAGACGGGGCTCGAACCCGCGACATCAAGCTTGGAAGGCTTGCGCTCTACCAACTGAGCTACTCCCGCGTTTGTTCCCCTTCCCCTGCTCGCCCCCGGAGATCTCGCCAGGCCCGGCACGATCGACTTTCCGGCGATGGTGGGGGAAGGATTCGAACCTTCGAAGGCTTGCGCCGGCAGATTTACAGTCTGCTCCCTTTGGCCACTTGGGTACCCCACCCTTCCCCGCGCGCCGCCGGTGCAGACATCTCGATTCCCGCGGCCCCCAGAGCTGACGGCGAGAATCGAACTCGCAACCTGCTGATTACAAATCAGCTGCTCTGCCAATTGAGCTACGTCAGCACCAAGCGATATCCGTGCGAGACCCGTAGAATAAAGGAGCCGAGAGGGGGTGTCAAGCCGTTGAGCAGGGACGCCTTAGGCGACGGCCATTCTGCCCGGAGCGCGCTTTGCTCAGCGCACCTTCCGCCAGCGGGTCCCGCCCGGCCCATCCTCTATCGCGATCCCCCGCCCGAGGAGCTCGTTCCGTATCCCGTCCGCGGCGGCGAAGTCCCGCCGACCACGCGCCGCGGCCCGCGCCGATATGCGCTCCTCGACCCACCGCTGAAGGTCGGCGTCCTCGATCTGGAAGCTCGGGACGACGTCCAGCACTCCATCGATCAGCGCGAAGGCCCCCCGCGCCCGCTCGAGTGAGCCGGCATCCGTTCCGCCGCGATCGAGCTCGGCGTTCGCCCGCGTAATGAAGGTGCCCAACGCCCCCAGCGCCTCCGGCGCGTTCAGGTCGTCGAACAACGCCCGCATCGCTTCGCGCTCCGCGACTTCCGCCGCCTCCGCCAGCGCCGGAGTTCCGCCGCGCGCTCCACGAAGGCGCTCGGCAAAGGTCCCGATCCGCTCCACCGCGTTGAGCGACTGTTCCAGAGCATCGGGCGACAGGTTGAGCTGCTTGCGATAGTGCGTCGTAAAAACGAAGTGACGGAGCGCGGCCGCGGGGATGCGCTGCTCCCTGAGATCCTCGACGGTCGCGACGTTTCCGACGCGCTTCGCCATCTTCGCGCCTTCGGTGAGCAGAAACTCGCCGTGGCACCAGACGCGCGAGAACTCCTTCCCGGTCGCGGCCTCCGACTGCGCGATCTCGTCCTCGTGATGCGGGAAGATCAGGTCGATCCCGCCGCAATGCAGGTCGAGAGTCTCGCCGAGGTACTTCATGGCCATGGCCGAGCACTCGAGATGCCACCCTGGCCGGCCGCGTCCCCAGGGGGAGTCCCACGCGGCAGCGGCGCGCTCATCCTCATCCTTCGCGGCCTTCCACAACGCGAAGTCCTGCGCATTCTCCTTCGAGTAGTCGTCCTGCGCGACGCGCGCGCCGCTGCGAATCTCCCTGGTGTCGAGCCGCGACAGCTTTCCATAGCCGGAGAAGCGCGCGATCGCGAAGTAGACCGACCCATCGTCGGCCACATAGGCGACGCCGGCGTCCATGAGGCGCTGAACCAGCGCGATCATCTCCGGAATGTGTTCCGTGGCACGGGGGTAGAGCTCGGCCGGCTGGATCCGCAGGTAGTCGCGATCCCGGAAGAACAACTCGACCACCGGTTCCGTCACTTCGCCGATCGTCAGGCCGCGCTCCCCGGCGCGCTTGATGATCTTGTCGTCCACGTCCGTCAGGTTCATCACCTGATTCACGTCCCACCCCGCGAGCCGGAGGACACGCCGCAGAAGGTCCTCAAACAGGAAAGTTCGGAAGTTCCCGAGATGCGCGGCGTTGTAGACCGTGGGACCGCACGTGTAGATGCGCACCGTCCTGCCGTCCGCCGGCGCGAACGGCTCGACCTGACGGGTCATGGTATTGTAGAGGCGGAGCTCGCGTCGGGAGGGCGTCATCGCGCGGAAGGTAGAGACGGCCCCGCCGACGGTCAACGCGCCTCAGTCGCGAGCCCAGGGGTCGTTTCGATCCTGGTCGGACGTCGCGGAACTCTCCGTCATGACGACGCGGGATGTCTCGACGCGGATTCCGGACGACTGGCATCGCGCGAGGATCGCCTCCGGCGTCGTGCCCTCGAGTGGAAGCCGCAGCAGGTGACGATCCCACGCGACCTCGGCCACACGCGACCCGAAGATCCGGCGCGCGAGGGCGGGCGTCGCGACCCTGAGCTCCAGCGATCGCGACCGCCTGAGAAGCGCGGCATCGACCACAGTGGAAATCCTCCCTTCAACGATGATTGCCACACGGTGCGCGAGGGGCTCGAGAACGTCGAGCTCCGGCGCGGCGATGATGAGGGTGACGCCACTGGTCGACAGGGCCCGGAGAACCACCGAGAGCTCGCGGCGCGTGACTGGGTCGAGACCGGACAGCGTCTCATCGAGCAGGAGCATTCGTGGGCGGCCCACGAGGGCCTGCGCCAGGCAGAGGCGGGGGGCGAAGCTCCGCGGAAGGGCGCTGACCGGAGCGAGCGCCGCGGCAGCAAGACCGGAGCTCTCCAGGGCTTCGTCGACGGCACCCTGGCGGTCATCGACGGGGATTTCGCGCAGCATCGTATGGTAGTCGAGCACCTCGCGAACGGTCATGAAGGCGAAGTGCACCGCGCGGTGAGGCACATACGCTATTCCAGGAGGACGGCCGCCGACGTCGGCGCTTCGGCCGAACCACGCCACGCTTCCCGCGTCGGGGCGGAGCATTCCGGCGAGACAGAGCAGGAAGGTGGACTTCCCCGCGGCTGGAGGACCGAGGAGCCCGAGGCATTCGCCCGGGTGCACGTCGAGGTCGATCCCGCGAAGCGCCTCTACTCGCGCCGAGCATCCGGTGATGCCCGCATGATAGCTCTTGGTGAGGCCGCGGACGGACACCGCCGGAGGCAGCGTGGCCGGGGTGCGGGGAGCTCCGTTCGAGGGGCACTCACTGCCTCCCGGGCTCACGGCCCGGGAGGAGGCTGAGGGAATCTTTGTGCCGAGTTGGCCCACGGTCGAGCCCTCGCTGTTCGGTGGTTATGACTTCAGAGCGATCGTTGTTCGCGCCCGCGTCGCGCGCTCGTGCGGCGACAACGCCGGACTGCGTGCATCCATGGCGAAGGGTCGCGCGATCGCGGATGGGACCTTCGCGGACACGGCGAGGGAGAGAGCCGGATCCGCGACGACATTATCGCGCGAGCCCGAGCCACGACCGTCATCGTGCTGGCGCACGACGGGTCAAAATCGTCTACGATCTGCCGCGCGCGCGATGGAAGCCGACGATCGCGTCGACGATTGGCGCCGGATCGTAGCGCACGGGATCCGTGGTGGGGAGTCCGGTCTCGTCCGCAGTGCGATCGATCGCCGCGTGGGCCTTCGCATCGGACAGGTCGAAGGTGTTGAGCGCGACGGCGATGACCGGCGCGGCGCGCAACGGCTCGACGATCTGCTCATGGAGCCGGATCATGTCCGTGAGCGGCGGGATCCTGAGCCAGGGATTGTTGTTGATCGCCTCGCGCGAGGGCTGCCCGCAGAGCAGGAAAGCGTGCGGCATTGACCCGTGGATCAGGCCATACGTGACGCCGGAGTAGCCGGGATGGATGATCGAGCCCTGGCCTTCGACGAGCACGATGTCTCCCATGGTCGCCGCCTCGAGCACGAGCTGCTCCGCCGCGCCGGCGATGAAGTCGGCCACGACCGCATCCACCGAAATTCCCCAGCCCTCGATCAGTATGCCGGTCTGGCCGGTCGGCGCGAAGGCGACGCTTTCGCCCGCCTTGCGCAGCGCATCGCGCACCTGGAGCTGTGCGGTCATCTTGCCGATGTTGCAGTCGGTTCCGACGCTGAGTATGACCGTCGCATTGACCGCGCGAGCGCGTCCGGTTGCTACGGGCAGCTTCGCGGGCGGGCGGCGAAGATCGCGAATGGTCACCCCGTGACGGCGGGCCAGCTCCGCGAACTCGGGGTCGTCGCTGATGAAGAAATGCAGGCCGCTCCATACGTCGAGCTTGTTCTCCATGGCGCCGCGGATCACCGCACGCCAGGCCTCGGGAAGGACGCCTCCCTGGGGCGCAATGCCTATGAGCAGCGCGTTGGGCCGGCGCTGGAGCCCCTCCGCCAGTGTCGCGACGACGGGAATGTTTCCGCCGAAGCCCAGAATGTCGTTCGCCGTCTTTCCGGCGTGGCGGGAGTCGATGACGGCCACCACCCGTTCAGGAGTGTAGCGGATGCAGGAGTTGGCTGTCTTCGAGGTGGTCGGCGAGAAGTAGCCCTCGGCGAGCGCGACAAAGCGCTCGCCAGTCCTGCTGGATGTCATGCGACCTGGAGCTTCGACGCGCGCTCGAGAACGGAGATCGGGTCGACGGGTGGGCCTGTCGGAGCGAGGACGGACGCCTCTGGCGCGGGGACGCGCATCATCAGGGTGCGATCACGGGTCGTCTTGCGGAAGCCCTGACCCTCGTAGATCCGGTTCACGAGGATGCGGCGCACCACGACCATGAGAAACGCGAGCGTCGGTACGGCCACGAGCAGCCCAAGCGGGCCCAGCAGCTTTCCGACGATGAGCACCGCCATGATCGTGAGAACCGGCGGCAGGTGTACCCGGTTCGCGGTGATGAGGGGCATCACGACGTTGCTCTCGATCAGGTGGATCACGGTCCCTAGAAGTATCACGAGCAGGGCGTGCCCACCCGGGCCGATGCCGTGGAATCCGGGCCCCCCGAGAACGAACAGCGCGGGTACCACCGTGGAAACGAGTGTCCCGAAGAATGGCACGATCGCCACGACTCCGGTGAAGATCCCGAACGGGAGCCAGAACGGGACATCGAGCAGGTACAGCCCGAGCGCGGTGAAGGCGGCAAGGATGAGCATCGCCAGCAGCTGACCGACGATCCAGCGGCGGAGAGTGTCTGCGGTCTCGTGGAGCACGTCGCGAACGAGGTCGCGATGCACCGGCGGGAAGAACGCGATCAGCCACTCCCGATAGGGGTCGGGCTTGAGCGACAAATAGAGCGCCATGATCGCGACAGAGAAGACGCTGATGGCCGCGTGCACGAACGATCCCACCTTCGACAGGAGCGTCCCCGCCAATCCCGACAGGTAGCCGTACAGCGCACCGACTATGGTGCTGCCCTCGGCTCCCGACGTGTTCCTGAAGGCCGGGAAGTTCGCCGCCGCGTCAGCGAGCGACTTGTCCCAGGATGTGATGTAGGTCGGCAGCACCGCGAACAGCGCCTGAGTCTGCTGCACTACCGGAGGAACCAGCAGCCATACGAGGCCGACGAGCCCAGCCAGCGACACCGTGATCGCGAGCGGCAGCGCCGATCGGCGAGGCAGGTGGAGGCGCTGCGAGAAGAAATCGGCGACGGCTCCCAGGTACAGGGCGATCAGGATCGCCAGAAAGAGAAGCACTACAACGTGGCTGACTTCGATGAACAGCCACAGGAGGAGAATCGTTAACGCGGTTGCCGTGAGGATCGACCCGATGCGGCCCTTCCGGACTGTGGCTATAGCGCTCAAGTGGCCTTCTTCTGCTCTCCCGGGACGTCCTCGACGTCGGCCGAAACGGTTTCTTCCTCGCCCGCACGCAGCTGTCGACTGCTCTGCGGCGCGCCCGACGGCAGCATTCCCATCTTCTGCTTGAGCGCGAGCAGCTTGGCGTCGGCGCTCAGCGACCCGCTCGTCTGCTCGAGCCGCTTGAAGTCGTGCGCCAGCCGGTCGCCGGACATTTCCTCATCGATCTCGGCGGACGCCCTGATCTGGCGCTCGCTCTGGTCGATCTTCTCCTCCATCCTCGCGAACGCCTCGAACGCCGAAGTCTCGGAGAGGTGCGACATCGTCTCGGCGATGCGCTTCTGTGCCTGCGCCCGCCGCTGGCGGGCTATCAGCAGGTTCTTCTTGCGCTTCGCCTCCTCGATCTTGTCGTTGAGGTCGCGGAGCGAGTTCTTCAGCTTCTCGGTCTCTGCGTTGTGCGTCCCCCAGGTCTGCTCGAGCGCCTGCGCGTGTGCGAGGTGCTCCCCGTTTCGAACCAGCGCCTGCTTGGCGAGGTCGTCACGACCTTCCTGGATCGCGAGCATCGCACGCCGCTCCCAATCCTCGGCCTGCTTGAACTCGCCGTCGGCCTGGTCGCGGAGACGCTTCTCGTCGGCAATCGCGCTGGCTACCTGCTGCTTGGCCCGCACGAGCTGCGAGCGCATGTCGACGATGATCTGATTGAGCATCTTCTCGGGGTTTTCCGCCGAGGAGATGAGGTCATTGATGTTCGATCGCAGGAGCGATGACAGCCGGTCTATTAGGCCCATGGCTCAGCGTGCCTCACGGTAGGGACCGAGCTCACGGAGATGCGACGCGAGCGCCAGGGTCATCCCCTCGTATGCGGCGAGGAATTCCTCGTAGTCGAGGTGCGACAGCTCGAGGCCCTCGTTGAGGACGATGCTGTCGCCGGCGATGCCGTAGGAGCCATGAACGAGGTCGGAGGCGTTGAGCTCGAGGAGGCGCCGGTTGAGCTCCGCTTCGCGGCCGTCATCGCTCGGCACTTCCATGACCTTGACCCTGAACAGCACGACGGGTGGCGAGTAGTGCACAACGACGTCGAAGTCGAGCTCGCCGCCCGGCTTGATGACCCACAGCCCCTCCTCGATGTCGGAGTAGGCCGCAGCTTCCTCCGCCGCCAATCGAATGAGAAAGCTTTCGATCTCTTCCCGTGTCACCATGTGGCACCTGTTGGAGGTGTTGGGCCATCCGTACGCGACGTGCCGGGGTCATAGTTTCGCGGCGCGGGTCGCTGCTGGGGAAGATAGCGAGGAGGGAACGAGGAGGAAGGCGGATCGGGCTGCCGACCCGACCTGGTAGTCCCTCGCCACGCTCGATATCACGAGTGGTGAAACCCGCTCAGCCTACGCGACCCGATCGGGACCAGGAG
>JBGTMW010000450.1:0-2139 GCA_041743365.1 Gemmatimonadaceae bacterium | reverse complement strand
GAGAATCCGCCCTCCTTGATCACCTCCGCCAACCTCGCCTCGCCCGCTTGCGCGCCCAGCGCCAGGCCCACGTCCTGGTCGAGGGATGCGGGGGTGCAGATCACCGTCGAGGCGCCGTAGAAGACGCGACCGACGGGGTTGAGGTTCTCCTCGACGGCATCGTTGGCGTACGGCTCGACGATCATCCAGGTGCCGTCGGGCGCCAGCGTCTCGTGGACGTGCGCCGAAGCACCGACCGGGTCGCCCATGTCGTGCAGGCAATCGAAGACGGTCACCAGGTCGTAGCCGTCGCCGGGGTAGTCAGCGGCCGAGGCGGTCTCGAAGCTGACGCGATCGGTGACTCCGGCATTCTCGGCCCGCTGTCTCGCCTGCTCGATCGAACCATCGTGGTAGTCGAAGCCGGTGAACTTCGACTCCGGGAAGGCCTCGGCCATGATCACCGTCGAGGCCCCGTGTCCGCAGCCGATATCGGCGACCTTGCTTCCGGCTTCGAGCTTTGCCTCGACGCCGTCGAGCGCGGGGATCCATTCGTGGACGAGGTGCGCCCGGTACCCAGGCTTGAAGAAGCGCTCGGTTCCGTGGAAGAGGCGGGGGTCGTGCTCGTGCCAGCCCATCCCTTCACCGCTCCTGAACGCCTCCAGGATCCGTTCCTCGTCCGCATAGAGCGACGCGATGGAGTCGTAGACGCCGAGAACGTAGACGGGGCTGTCCTCGTCGGCCAGCGCCATCGCCTGCTCGTCGGGAAGCGCGTAGCGATCGCTGACGGCGTCGTACTCGACGTATCCGCCCGCGGCCTGGTTTCGCAGCCACTCCCTGACGGATCGTTCGGCGACGCCGGCGCGATCGGCCACCTCCTGCGAGCTCATCGGGCCCGCGTGCGCCATCGCCTTGTAGAGCCCGAGCTTCTCGCCGATCACCATCAGCGGGGCGCTGATGATCGCCCCCATGTCAGTGACCGCCTGGCCCATGAAGGCCTCGAGCTTGGCTTCGTCGATGCTGGGAGCGTTCATGCTTCCTCCCTTATTCGAGTGTCGCCCGCCCGATCTATGCGCTGGAGTCAAGCTACACCCGAGACTAACCGCTTGTCAACCGCTCGAATCCGGACTATGGTGTCCGCATAGCTCGCGTAGCAAGAGGGCTTGATCGAAGTGCGCAAGATCATGCCCAACGCGATCGGTTTGCGATCGCCCGTATTGAGAGTCCTGCGACGGGTCTCAGGCGGGCTGAAGGTGAAGCGGCCCGGGAAGCTGCTCTGGCGATGGCCACCCAGGTTTCGCTAAGTCGCACTTGGTACGACTTAGCGCGCCTTTCCACGCCTACGGGCTCTTCGCGCGCTAGGGCAGCGGCATCAACCAGCACCCGGTTGCAGACTCGGAAGATCCGGGTCTCGGGGATCCGGGCAGGGGCAAGGACGAGAAGGAGAACGAGGCAGCAACCAGCATCGATCAGACCGAGGATCGCCGATGGATCAGCGGGGGACGCGGTGACTGACGCGCCGCAGGCCGATCAGCGGACCTCTGAAGACCACTACATCGAGCGGTCCTGACTCCATCCGAAACATGTGTCCCATGCTTGGCTACGCGAGCCGGGCGCTCGTTGCTTCAACCCGTGCAGAGCGCCGTCCGTCCAGGCGGTTACTTGCCGTGGGCCTACTTGATGGGGTCCAACGCGCGATGTGCTTGGGTGGAGGCGGCGCGATAGATGGCCGCGACTTGGTCTCGTTCCATCGGGGGAGTCCCCCGGGTAAGCTCCGGCCGCTCCATGGCGGTAGCCACCGTTACGTCCATAAGATCCGTGTCAGTGCCCAGTCGGCCGAGGCCGGCGACTTCTGCGCGATTGCACAGCTTTTCGGCGAGAGCCTCCACCGGTCCTCCGAGCGCGTCATCCAAGCGCTCGAACCGGGCGGTGTCGCGGCCGCGCAGCGCCGTGACGGTGAGTGGCAGCAGTACGGCATTGACGTGGGCGTGTTGAAGGGAGGTCATGCGCACGGCGGTTTGCGCCAGCGCATGATGAAGGCCGAGTCCGCTTTGATCGACGGCCCAGCCGCCGAGTAACGCCCCGAGCGCGATGCTGTTCCGCTCTGGCTCGCCTCCCGACCAGCCCGTCGCAAGCACGGTGATGGCCTCGCTGGCGACCGCG
>JBGTMW010000449.1:0-2680 GCA_041743365.1 Gemmatimonadaceae bacterium | reverse complement strand
TCCGCTTTCCGGCGCGCCGTCGGGCTGCAAGGCGCGAACGGCGATCCGCTGTGACTCGCCCTCGCGCCAGAACCAGCTGTCGCCCTGTTGCTTCGCCGCGATGTAGAACGACGCCGGATGCACGACGGCCGACACCGAGCTGCCCACCGACTGTCGGTTCACATCGGTGATCGATGCTTCCACCGTTACCCGCGCCGCGCGCGTCACGTTCGCCGCGGGAACCGTCGTGGTGATCGTGAGCTCGCCCCTGGAGTCCAGGGTGTCCGTGCCGTTGGCGAAAACCGTCGTCCCTGTTCGATCGTCGCCATCCCACCACCACCCCGTCTCGCCGAGCTGCCATCCCTCCGTGCCCGGGATCTCGAGGTCCCAGGGGCTCAGCGGCGTCTGTCGCGCGGTCCAGTTCACGAGCGCGCGCCCCATGGGCGCGCCGAACAGGTAGCGCGCACTGACCCCGACGGAGAACGGCTCGCCCGGGTGTCCGGGTGCGTCGCGACTAACCATGTCGACCAGGAAATCGGGCGGTCGATACTCCGCCACGCGATAGCTCGCAAAGGCCACCTGCCGCCACTCGCCCGTCCTCTTCATCTGGAGCCGCACGCTGTGATGACCGATTGGCGCGCCGACGGGAATGTCGAGCGCCTGTTCGGCGGTGCCGAAATCCGAAAGCTCCACCGTGCGCTCGGCAACGGTCTGGCCGTCGCGATCGATGAACATCCACTTGAGCGAGTCGCCGCGCGCGGGACGGGTGAGCGTGCCGAGCGTCCCCGTTCGCACGATCGCCTTCGCCCGAACCTGCTCTCCCGGCCGATAGATGCCGCGCTCGGTGAACACAGCGCCGGCTATCGCGTAGCGCTCGTCACCCCACGCCGCGCGCGCGTTGAAGTTCCACGGACTGAGATCCGGATCGTACTGGTTTATCCCCACGAGCGCGCGATCGTCACCGAGCGAGACGGAGACATAGCCCTCGAATCCCGGGTTGGCGTTCGCGATCGAATCCGGCTGCGCACTGAGCGCGCGGAAACCGGTCAGGCGTACCGTTCCCTGCGCATTCGTCTGGCCGCCCGCCAGCGCGCGGCCGTCGGGTGCGTGAAGCGTGACCCGTGCGCCCGGCCTGGCGAGTCCGTCACTCACGCCAGTGACCCACACCATTCCCTCCTCGGTGCCCACGCGTGCAGTCACGCCGAGGTCGGTGATCTGCACGACGGAGACCGGGGATGTCGTGGGCCGGCCATCGCGCGTCGGACGTGCGCGCGCGGGCTGGACCCTCACCGCGTACAGCGTCGGCGTTCCGCGAATGGATGCATTGCCCGCGGGCAGGGGCAGCCCGGTGACCTTGGCACGATCCGCCGTGCCGCCCGCGGGAATGCGTCGCACCTCGGCTCCGGGGGCGACCTGGTCCCAGAGGTCCCCGACGCTCCACGCGAATCGCGCGAGAAAACGCGCCTCGAGTGAATCGGGAACCGGCGCCACGAGCGCTACCATCGTATCGACGTTCACGTGCTGGACGGCGAGCGTTCGGAACCCTTTTCGCTCGACGAGCTGACGCCCGAACGCGTAGGTGATCGACGGTTCGTAGCCGGTCGTTCGCACGAGGACGGCGGGATTGCCGGCGAGCCGCTGCCCGAAGACATCCCGCGCGGATGTGTCGGCCACGACGACGTACGAAGTGTTCGGAGTGAGGTCGGCCTCGAGTGTCCACGCCGTCGAGACGGACGACGTATCGCGCACTACGAAGGGGATTCCGGGGAGCAGCCGAAGCGTTCGCTGCACCACGGCGCCGCGCATCGGGGTCGAGAAGGTCGCCACCACCGGTCCCCTGGGACAGAAGGGACCGTATCCGCATAACACCGTCGCCAGCCGGAACTCGCCATACGTGCGGAAGGGCCAGCGCACGAGTCCCTCGGTCAGGTCTGTCGCGAGCTCGAGCGGCGCGACCAGGTTCGCCGCGCACCCGCCCGGAAGCGGCGTCACCGGCGCGAGCTGAACGATTCGCCTGAGCGAATCGACAGCGCGCTCGCGATTCCAGCCTCCCGCTTCCCGGAGTCGGCGATCGTCGGAGGCGATCCGTCGTTGGGAGACGGCGCGAAGACGAACGATTCGCGGCCCCGGACATACGGAGCTCATCTCGACATGCGCCGAAGCCGACAGGCGCGCGAGATCCAGCTGGCTGGTGTAGACCAGCTCGAACCGCTGGTCCGGCGTCAGGTGCGGCGGGTTCGCCACCGAGTCAACGGGGTTGCCGGCGATCAGCATCGGACCGCGCACCCGAAACGCGAAGCGTACCGGCTCGGGAAGGCGACTGCCATCCATCGCAGCGAATCCCGTGTCGACCGTGACAGTGTATCGTGTGTCGGCCCGGAGCGGAGCCGCAGGTACGAGCCGGATGGTCACCGGATCCCGCCACTCGAGCCTTCCCGGTATCGCGGGCTCGACGCTCAGTACCGATCGCGGATCCACCGAGTAGTCGAGCGAGCCGGCGACAGGCCGATCGAAGGTGACGGTGATCGGCGAAAGCGGCCCCGCATCGCCAGCGGGGGTCGTGCGAATGACGCGCAGGGGCGCAGCGGCATGACCCGCCGTGATCGACCCCGCCGCGGCGATGATGATTGCGGTGCGAAGCAGGCGCATAATGTATTGTAGCCTACTGTCGCTGCTGTAGCCTCCTGTAGCCTGCCGCCGC
>JBGTMW010000448.1:0-7326 GCA_041743365.1 Gemmatimonadaceae bacterium | reverse complement strand
GCCATCGACAGCGCGGCAAGGCCGAGGGCGCACCCCCGGCGAAGGCGGCTCGCCGTACCGCCAGCGCCGCCCACCGTCACGACTTCGAGACCGGTGTGCGCCGCTTCAACGACGAGCGCAGCGGCGAGTCGAGCACGGCGTCGACGATCCGCTTCTGCTCGACGCCGTGCACCGCGTTGTATCCCTCCGCGGGGCTCGCACGCTCGGGACGCCCGACGTACGTCACGCTCAGGACCGTCCCCGTCGCCGCGCGCAGCCAGGGAGCGATGTACGTCCACGCGCCCATGTTCTTCGGCTCCTCCTGCACCCACACGACCTCCTCGACACCGGGATAGCGATCGATGAGCTGTCCCACATCGGAGTGCGGCCACGGATACAGCTCCTCGATGCGGATGATCGCCACAGGCACCTTCGTGTTGCCGTTGCGCTCGGCCACCCCCCCGGTGAGGTCGTAGTACACCTTCCCTGTGCAGAACGCGAGGCGGCGAACCTTCTCGCGATCCCCCGACGCACGCGGATCGTCGAGCACCGGCTGGAAGGTGCCTGTCGCCAGGGCGTCGAGACCCGACGCCGCTTCGGGCATTCGCAGGAGACTCTTCGGCTGCATCAGCACCAGCGGCCGTCGCGGACGCATGTGCGCCTGGCGTCGCAGAATGTGGAAGTACTGCGCGGGCGTGCTCGGATACGCCACCCGCATGTTGTCCTCGGCGCAGCTCTGGAGAAAGCGCTCGAGCCGCGCGCTCGAATGCTCCGGGCCCTGGCCTTCGTAGCCGTGTGGCAGGAGAAGCACGACTCCCGAGTCCTGACCCCACTTCGCGCGATCGGCGATGATGAACTGGTCGATGATGGGCTGCGCCACGTTCACGAAGTCGCCGAACTGGGCCTCCCAGAGCGTCAGCGTGTCGGCCGCAGCCGTGCTGTAACCATACTCGAAGCCGAGCACCGCCGTCTCCGACAGGGGGCTGTTGTAGATCTCGAAGGCACCCGCAGCCTTCGGCAGGTGCGCGAGCGGGGCGAAGGCCTGTCCATTCTCCACGTCATGCAGAACGGCGTGACGGTGCGAGAACGTTCCCCGCTCGGCATCCTGCCCCGAAAGCCTGACCGAGACACCATCCGTCAGCAGCGACCCGAAGGCGAGCGCTTCAGCGTGGCCCCAGTCGATCCCGGCCGGATCCTCCGCGGCGGCGCGGCGGCGCTCGAGCTGCTTGCCGAGCCGCGGATGTACGTGGAAGCTCTCCGGCCAGGAGGCCAGGCGCTCGTTCAACGCAACGAGATGGTCGCGCTTCACCGCGGTCTGCACCGGCTCCGGCGAATTGGGCTGGGGCGGCTTCTCTGCTTCGTGGTCGGGAGCGTCGGCGCCCTTCCTGAGCTCTCCGTGAATCTGCTCGAGCCGGGCGGAGATCTCCGCGTCGAGTGCGGCGACGTCTTCCTGGGTGAGGACCGCTTCCCGCACGAACCGCTCGCCAGCGACGATCCGGGGTGACGGATGCTGCCTCACCTTCGCGTACAGCTCCGGCTGCGTGAATGCGGGCTCGTCGCCCTCGTTGTGGCCGTGACGTCGATATCCAACGAGGTCAATCAGGAAATCCTTGGCGAAGCGCTGGCGGTAGGCGATGCCCAGCCGCATCGCGGCGATGTACGCCTCGGGATCATCGGCGTTTACATGGATGATCGGGATCTCGAATCCCTTCGCCAGGTCGCTGGCGTAGTGCGTCGATCTCGCATCGATCGGGTCGGTGGTGAAGCCGACCTGATTGTTGACGATGATGTGCAGTGTCCCGCCGGTGCGATATCCGCGAAGGCGCGAGAGATTGAGCGTCTCGGCGACGACGCCCTCGCCGGGGAAGGCTGCATCGCCGTGGATGCAGATGGGCACCACGGCGGACTCGTCTCGGACTCCGAGCTGTCCTTCGACACGCTGGCGCGCGCGCGCGACGCCGAGCAGAACGGGGTTGACGACCTCGAGATGGCTCGGGTTCGGCACGAGCGTGAGGACGACCTCCTGGCCGGCAGCCGTCGTTCGAGTGCCGCTGAAACCGAGGTGATACTTGACGTCGCCAGTCTCGCTCTCGGCGTTCGTGGCGGTGTGCTTCCCCTCGAACTCCTCGAATATCGTCGCGTACGGCTTTCCGAGAGTGTGCACGAGCACGTTGATGCGTCCGCGATGCGCCATGCAGATCGCGACCTCGCGTGCGCCGGCGGCCGCGGCCCCCTCGATCGCGACATCGAGCATCGGGACCAGGGCGTCCGTTCCCTCTATGGAGAAGCGCTTGTATCCGACGAAGGCGCGCCCGAGATAACGCTCCAGTCCATCGACTTCGGTCAGCCGCCGCAGCACCGCCTTCTTCTCCCCTGGCGTGAGCTTCCGCTTGGCCTCGCCCGTTTCCATGGCGTCGCGGAACCACGCGCGCTCCTCGGCCTCGCCGAGGTGGTCGGTCTCGATAGCGAGACAGGACGAGTAGATGGTTCGGAGCCGCTCGATCGCGTCGGCGGCCGTCTTCCCGTCGAGCCCGAGGGCCGCGGCGGGGACGCGGGTCAGGTCGGCCTCGGTGATCCCGTAGAATTCCGGCGCCAGCTCCGGAGCGCCGGGCGGGGGAGACCCGAGCGGATCGAGCTGCACCGCGAAGTGACCGTACTCACGAATGGCTTCGACGAGAGCGGAAGCGGCGGCGACCGTTCGCAGGAGGTGAGGATCTGAAACACTCCCCATCGCCCCGGCCGGCGCGGCTGCGCCGCCCAATCGCTCGGCGAGACGGAAGAATTGACGCCAGGATTCCTCGACCGAGGATGGATCCTGGAGGTAGCTTTCGTAGAGCTCGGCGATATAGCCGTCGTTGTATACGCCCGAAATGGCGCGCTCGCGGGTAGGACTCGACATAAGTCCCCTAATCTAAGCGGCCCGGCGGCCTTCGGGCGGGGGGGAAGGGGCTGGCGGTGTCCGGATGTGTCGCTCATCCTCCCTGCGTCTGAAAGCCGGTCGCGTACTGCACCGATCCCCACTCACCCAGCCATCATGCGCTCGCTCCTTGCGATTCTCCTCGTTCCCGCGTTTCTCTCCGCCCAGCCGCCCGCCACTGGCCGCGCCCTCGAGCGCCAGCTTCTCGAGGAGCTGATCAGGATCAACACCAGCGACTCGGCCGGCCGTACGCGGGAAGCCGCCGAGGCGATGGCCCGCCACCTCATTGCGGCCGGATTTCCAGCGGCCGATGTGCGCGTGGTCGGGGAGGATCCAAGGTACCAGTCGCTCGTAGCGCGCTATCGCGGGCGCTCGTCGGCTCGCAAGCCGATCCTGCTGCTCGCCCACCTCGATGTCGTGGATGCGCGACGGGAGGACTGGACCTTCGATCCCTATGAGTTCCGCGAGCTCGATGGCTACTACTACGGTCGCGGGACGAGCGACAACAAGGCCGGCGCGGCAATGCTCGTCGCGAACTTCATCCGCTACAGACGGGAAGGGTTCGTTCCCGATCGCGACCTCATCATCGCGCTTACCGCCGATGAGGAGACGTCGAGTGGGGCGATCAAGTGGCTCGTTGGGGAGCAGCGCGCCCTGGTCGATGCCGAGTACGCGCTCAACACCGATGCCGGGGGGGGCGAGCTTCTCGATGGCAAGCCGATCGTCTTCGGTGTGCAGACGGCCGAGAAGGTGTACCTCACCTTTCAGCTCGAGGTGCGCAACAAGGGAGGGCACAGCTCCGTTCCCGAGGCCGACAACGCGATCTATCGCCTGGCCAACGCCCTCGGGCGGCTGGCGAGCCACACCTTTCCGGTGACCCTGACTGAAACATCACGCGCGTTCTTCGAGCGCGGATCCGTCACCCAGCCGGCTGCGCTCGCCGCCGACATGCGTGCGGTCGCAGCCTCGGCTGACGCGGCCGCAGCCCGGCGCCTCTCCGCCATTCCGCTGTACAGCGCGACGCTTCGTACGACCTGCGTCGCCACGCGGCTCTCCGGGGGTCATGCCGACAACGCCCTGCCTCAGCTAGCGCGCGCCACTGTCAATTGCCGGCTCCTGCCCGGCTATTCACCCGACAGCGCCGAGGCGACCCTGAAGGGCATCCTGGCCGACACCGCGATCCACGTCTCGCGGGTTGCCGAACCGACTGCCAGCCCGGCGTCGCCGCTCCGGCCGGATGTGATGGCGCCGGTCGAGCGGCTCGTGGCGAAGATGTGGCCCGGTGCCACGGTGGTTCCGGAGATGTCCACCGGCGCCACCGACGGCCTGTACGTTCGCAACGCCGGAATTCCCGTCTACGGGCTCAGCGCGGTGTTCGAGCGGGTTGACGACATCCGCGCGCATGGTCGGGATGAGCGCATCGGGGTGAAGGCGTACCACGATGCCGCGCAATTCTGGTACGAGCTGGTGAAGACTCTGGCCTCGGCGACAACGAGTTAAGGGGAGGGAGCGGGAAACGGAGTGAACGGTTTACAGTTGTCAGTGGTCAGTCTTCAGGTCGCGGCCACTGACAACTGATGACCCTGACGACCAGTCGATGATCACTGCGTTTTCCGCTCCCCCGCCTAGCGTGCCCCTATCCCGAAGCCGATCTGGAGGCTTCCGTACCTCGCTCTTGGCGCGGGCGCCGGAAGGCCATCCCGGAAGGTGCGCACATCCGGCCTTCCTCCGCGCCGGTCAGACCACGAGATGTGCATCAGGACGGGATTCGGCGACCTGCCATCCAGGGTCACATACAAGCCGCCGGTCCATACCCAGGTCTCCTCGTAGTCCGAGCGGCGCATGACGTCCAGATCGACACAGTTCTCCTCATCGGTGCAGCCTTCGTCGATCCGGAGGATGGTGTAGTACCTCGTGGTACCGAACCCGCCCGATATGTAGGGGCGCACGGGACCGGCGACGATGCTCAGCTGCGGGCCCAGGTTCCCGCCGAAGAACTCCCGGGCCAGGGCGGCGTCATCGCGCAGCTGCTTCTTGCTGTGGCGCACCCAGGACACCTCGCCCCTGATGCCGAGGCTGGCGATTCCCGCCGTCACGAGCGGATAGGTGAGGTGACCCGCTATCCCCACGGGCCTGCCGATCAGTGGGCGGAACTCATCGGTGGGACGTACCACGTCCGCGCCAAAGGCGAAGAACGCGCCGGGCGGCATGCGGGAGACGGTGGCCGAGTCCTGGGCGGCGAGCGGTGCCGCCGCGACGACCACCATCAGAAGCATCGTGAACGATCGAAGCATCTCGGGCCTCGGGTTGGCTTCCCCTCCGAATTTATCGACGCCGATTGGCGGGTCGATACGTCGACTTACGTAGCCCTCCGCCGGCCCGTTTCCCGGAGGGCGACCGTCGCAGGTCTGGAACATCCCGGCGGGCCCGCGCATACTCTCGCCATGCCACAGTCCACTCCCGCCTCCGACGCGCCCGCCGTGGTGGCATCGCTGTTCGATCGGTATGCGATCGAGGGCGAGCTTGGTCAGGGCGGCATGGCGACCGTGTACCTCGCCGAGGAGCGGAAGCACC
Source organism: Gemmatimonadaceae bacterium (assembly GCA_041743365.1). Taxonomy (GTDB): domain Bacteria; phylum Gemmatimonadota; class Gemmatimonadetes; order Gemmatimonadales; family Gemmatimonadaceae; genus JANPKQ01. Next base: position 1,856 of record JBGTMW010000448.1, on the reverse strand, counting down.
ACCGCAAGGTGGCAATCAAGGTCCTGCGGCCTGACCTCGCCGCTTCCGTCAACGCCGAGCGATTCACGCGGGAAATCGGCATAGTCGCACGTCTGTCCCACCCGCACATCGTCCCGCTCATCGACTCCGGGGAGTCGGACGGAATTCTCTACTACGTCTCGGCATATGTCGAGGGCGGCTCGCTGCGTGAGCGCCTCGTGCGCGAAGGCCGCCTTCCCGTGCGTGAGACCCTGCGGATCGCCGGGGAGATCGGCGCCGCGCTGGACTACGCCCATCGCAGCAACTTCGTCCACCGCGATGTGAAGCCCGAGAACATCCTCTTCGCCGATGGCCATGCGGTGCTCGCGGACTTCGGTATCGCAACCGCGTGCCGCGAGACGAGGATCGACCCGATCACCGAGGCAGGCCTGGCCATCGGGACGCCGGCCTACATGAGTCCCGAGCAGGCGACCGGCGACGCAGGCATCGGGGTCCCGAGCGACATCTACAGCTTCGCGTGCGTGATCTACGAGATGCTGGCGGGACGCCCGCCCTTCCACGGCGACTCGGCGCGCGCGACGATCATGCAGCATCTCACCGCGCAGCCGCCTCCGGTGCGGAGCTTCTGCCCCGAAGCCCCGCCCGCGGTGGAGTCCGCGCTTGCCCGAGCGCTCTCCAAGGATCCTGCCGAGCGCTTCCAGAACGTCCTCGACTTCACCGCGGCTCTCGGCTCGGACGAGAATCCCCCGGGCCGGTACACGGCAACCCGGGCGATCGCGGTGCTTCCCTTCGTCAACGCGAGTCCGGAGCCCGAGAACGAGTACCTCAGCGATGGCATCACCGATGAGCTCATAGACGCGCTGACCAAGGTCGCGGGGCTGCGCGTTGCATCGCGCACGTCCGTCTTCGCTCTCAAGGGGAAGCCGCAGGACGTGCGCGCCATCGGGGCGCTGCTCGGCGTAACCGTGGTGCTGGAGGGCACGGTGCGGAAGGCCGGCCAGCGCCTGCGCATCACGGCCCAGCTCACGAGCGCGGATGACGGCCGGCTGCTCTGGTCGCAGCGGTACGATCGCGAGCTCGACGACGTATTCGTGATCCAGGACGAGATATCGCAGACGATAGTGAGCACCCTGCGGGCAACCTACTTCGCCGATATCGTCGCGCCGCATCCGAAGCGCTATACCGACAACGTCGTTGCCTACGGCCTGTACCTGAAGGGCCGCTACGCCTGGAACAAGCGCACCAACGAGAGCATCCTCGAGGGCATCCGCTACTTCGAGCAGGCGATCGCGGAGGATCCGGGTTACGCGCTGGCGTACACCGGCCTCGCGGACTCGTACTCGCTTCAGCTCGACTATCGCAGCGTGCCGGTAGCTGAGGGAATGGAGCGGGCAACGGCGTATGCGCGCAAGGCGCTCGAGCTCGACGAGACGGTGGCCGAGGCACATGCGTCGCTCGCCTGGAGTCTCTTCATCTACTACTGGGACTGGGAGGGCTCGGAGCGCTCGTATCGCCGCGCGATCGAGCTGAATCCGCGCTACGCGCCGGGACATCAGTGGTACGGCTTTCTCCTCGCGTCGCAGGGCAAGCTCGAGTCGGGACTGGTGGAGGGACATACTGCGCTGGAGCTGGACCCTGTCGCGGTGTCGATCCGGCGAGGCCTCGGCTGGCTGTACTACTACGCGCGGCGGTACGATCAGGCGAAGAGTCACCTGGCGCGCGCGATCGAGATGAATCCCGCCTCCGAGGAGGGGTATCGGGTTCTGGGCTTCGTGCTGGCGCAGGAGGGGAACTTCGTGGAGGCCGAGCGCGTGCTGCGGGAAGGCGCCGCGCTTCCCGGCCCCCGCACCTATGCGATCGCCGCGCTGGGATACGTG
>JBGTMW010000447.1:0-11190 GCA_041743365.1 Gemmatimonadaceae bacterium | reverse complement strand
CAGCGCGCAACCCAGCGCGCCACGAGCCAGCGCGGGTGCGAGTGAGTTAGCGCCAGCTCATCCACGGGATCGTTCGGTGTCGGAAGGTCGAGCTCCTGGCGCTCGCGATCGACGCGGCGGAGGACGGCATTCACCAGCTTGCTGGCACCGAGTCCGTGGCGGCGCTTCGCCATCTCGACGGTCTGCGCGATGGCCGCGTATGCGGGGACGCTGCGCATCCGGAGAAGCTGGTATGCCCCGAGTCGAAGGAGGTCCACCACGTCCGCATCGAGGCGCGCGAGGCCGCCGCGAACGCGCGCGTCGAGAACCCCATCGAGCGTGGCGCGCCGGCGCAGCATCCCGTAGACCAGCTCCTGGGCCCAGCGTCGATCCCGCGCATCGAGCGGCTCCACGCGACGCTCGAACGAGGAATCGAGCATGTCTCCCGCACGAATGTCCGCGCAGATGTCCGCGCTGATCCGACGTGCGTCGGTGACGCCCCCCTGCGTGGCGACCGAAGTCGGCGTTCCCGTCCTGGGCTCCGACATCAGGAACCGATGGGCGACGCCAGCGGCATCACGGCCACCGCTCCGGCATCCTCCAGCCGGAGCGCCGTGATGAGGTCATCGTTCGAATACGCCATGACGTTGAATCTCGGCCAGTGTCGCGGTGCCCATCCCCTCACCCACCGCCCACGAACTGGACGAGCTCGATGGTGTCTCCGTCATTGTCAGGGAGATCGTCGCTTCACGTGCCTCCGTCTGCGTCATATCGGGAAAGATAGTAGGTAGCCGCTGCTTCGGCATCACGGGCGCTCCATATTCCGCGAATGACGGCGACCCCCCACGCCCCAGCGCGCCGCAGCCCCCCGACGTGCTCGGGTTTGATTCCGCCAATCGCGATCACCGGCAGTTGCGTGCGTCCGATCACCCCCTCGATGAATGCCGCTCCCCGACCGGCTTCCGCCGGGTGGCTCTCCGTCTCGAGGACATGGCCGGCGATCGTCCAGGCCGCCCCCTCGCGCTCCGCTGCAGCCGCATCCTCCGCCGAGTGAACGCTCGCACCCACGGGGATATCCGGAGCGATGGCCCGCGCGTCGGCGATCCGCATCGACCGGGACGTCAACTGGATTCCGCGCGCGCCGGCCGCGAGGGCAACGTCGACGCGGTCGTTGATCACGAGCCAGCACCCGGACTCCTCCTGGACCCCCGCGAGGTGCTCGGCCAGCCCGTACAGCTCCGCCGCAGACAGCCTGTGTGTCCGCAGGTGCAGCGCGCCGCGGGACCCGGCGGCACGCATGACCGAGATCGCCCGGTCGACAAACCCCGGTCGTGACGCGATCTCGTCGCTGGTGACCGCGTGGAGGATTGGAATCGGACGGGAGAGCGGCACACCCTCCTTACGAGCTGAGCTGCTCCGTTGTGCCGAACCGGTCCCCTGCCTTGACGCCCCGTCCCTGGGCCCAATCCAGCGATGCAAGCCGCCGCTTCCCCGCGGGATGTACGTAGGCCACTCGAAGTCCGCCTCGGTCGCAGGCGATCAGCATGCCACTCTCATCGATGTCCATGACCAGCCCCGGCTCACCCTTCGCCGAATGTACGGGACGGGCGCCGAACAGCTTCACATCGGCGCCCCGGAGAGTCGTGAATGCCCCGGGCCGGGGGTCGTACGCACGAACCATCCGCCCCACCACGTCGCAGTCCTGCGACCAGTCGATGCGCGCCATCTCACGCTCGATCTTCGGCGCATAGGTTGCCGCCCGATCATCCTGCGGCTCCTCGATGATCTCCTCGACCGAGAGCAACGTAAGGGCCTCGAGCAGCGCAAGCGCACCGAGCTCCGAGAGTCGCAGCTGCAGCTCGCCGTATGTCTCGTCCTCCGCGATCGGAGTAGCCGAGCGCAGCAGGACGGGGCCGGCGTCGAGCGCGGCAACCATGCGCATTATCGAGACACCCGTCTCCGTGAGCCCATCGCGGATGGCAGCCTGGATCGGCGCCGCTCCGCGCAGCTTCGGCAGGAGCGACGCGTGGATGTTGAGCGTCCCCTGCTGGGGGAGGTCGATGATCTGCAGTGGGAGAATCCGTCCGAAGGCGACCACGATTGAGATATCGGGTTTGAGCGCGTCTACCTCGCCCGCGAAGCCGGCATCGCGCATCGTCGCGGGCTGGAGCAGGGGGAGATCCTCCTCGAGCGCGACCTTCTTCACGGGGGAGGGAACGAGAGCCGTGTGATGGCGTCCCACCGGCCGGTCGGGCTGCGTCACGACACCCACGACATCGAAGCCCTCTCCCAGCAGCGCGCGCAAGGCGGGCGTGGCGAACTCCGGCGTGCCCCAGAAGAGCACGCGCACTCAGAGCTCTCCGTCGTGATGATGTTCCCCTTCGGTCTCGGTGGAGAGGTCGCGGAGCAGGCCGGGATAATCCATCTTCATCCCCTCCCATTTCGCGAGCGCGGAGCGCCGCTTGAGGACGCTGAGGTAGTCGATGAACAGCTTCCCGTGCAGGTGATCTATCTCGTGCTGGAGGCAGCGTGACAGCAGATCGCTGCCCTCGATCGTGAAGGGGTTTCCATCACGGTCCAGCGCGGTCACCGTCACCAGGGCCGACCGCTTCACATCGCCGTAGATCTCGGGGATCGAGAGACATCCTTCCTCGCCGGTCGTGCTGCCCTCGGTCGCGACGATCTCGGGGTTGACGATGACGAGCGGCCGGTCATCCACGTCCACCACGGCGACTCGCTCGATGCGCCCCACCTGGGGTGCGGCGAGACCGATTCCCTTCGCCGCATACATCGTCTCGAACATGTCGTCGATCAGCGTCCGGAGCGCGTCATCGACCCGGGGTACGGGCTCGGTCTCCTTGCGGAGAAAGGGCGACCCCAGGACATGGATCCGGAGCATGCTCACGTTTGCGTCTTCTGCTCGGCCTGGGGCTCGGTGACTACGCGGGCGATGCGTCCGCGCTCGATCACGATTCGCGACTCGGCGCTCCGGATCGTAATTCGGTCTTCCATCGTCTTTACCGCGGCGCCGTCCTTGATGGTCTCCTTGATGCTCTCGACCTTCCCCACGATGCCGCCCGCGGTGACGATCTCGTCTCCCTTGCGCACGTTCCTGAGCCGTTCCTCGTGAGCCTGCCGCTGCTTCTGCTGCGGGCGGATCATCAGGAAGTAGAAGATGCCGAAGATGAGCGGGAGCTGGATCAGGAGCAGCGTCATTGACGAGCCCCCGCCTTCGCCGGATGGTGCGAAGAGGAGCAGGGCGAGCGTGTTGGTCATGGGGTGGAAACGGGTCGAGAGTGATAGCGGAGGAGCCAGTCGCGGCTCCAGGCATCGAAGGTGCCGGACACCACCGAGGCGCGCGCGTCGTTCATGAGGGCGACGAGGAAATGTACATTGTGCAGGGAAAGAAGGCGCAGCCCCAGTACCTCTTCTGCGACGAAGAGGTGCCGGATGTACGCCCGCGAGAAGCGCGAGCACGTCGTGCAGTCGCATTTCGGGTCGAGGGGCGCCGGATCGGACCGCAGCTCCGCGCGCCGTACGTTGAGCCGGCCCTCGCTCGTGAAGGCCGTGCCGTTCCGCCCCATCCGCGTCGGCGCCACGCAGTCGAACAGGTCCACGCCACGACGCACGCCTTCGACGAGATCGTCCGGAAACCCGACCCCCATCAGGTAGCGCGGGCGGTCGGCGGGGAGCGCACCGTTGCAGACATCCAGGGTCTCGTACATCGCAGCCTTCGCCTCGCCGACGGAGAGCCCGCCGATTCCGAACCCTTCCCACGCCCCCATCTCGCGAATCTCGCGCGCAGCCTCGCGACGCAGCGTCGGGTGAATTCCGCCCTGGAGTATCGGGAAGAGCGCCTGCTCCGACCCGACCGGGCGAGGTGACACCGAGTCGAGGCGCTCGATCTCGGCCCGGCAGCGCGCGAGCCAGCGCAGGCTTCGCTCGCTCGCATCGCGCGATGTCGGGAGCTCCGACTGTCCCGGAATCACGTGATCGAACTGCATGATGACATCTGCGCCGAGGTTGCGCTCGATCGCCATCACCGACTCCGGCGTGAAGTGCCGGCGCGACCCGTCGATGTGACTCCGGAACTCGACACCATCCTCCGAGACCGTCCGCAGCGTCTCGAGGGAGAACACCTGGAAGCCGCCCGAGTCCGTCAGTATCGGGCCATCCCATGCCATGAAGCGGTGAAGCCCGCCCATCTCCGCCACGAGCTCATCCCCCGGACGAAGGTGCAGGTGATACGCGTTCGCGAGGATCATCTGCGCTCCCGCCTCCCGCAGGTCACGCGGGTCGAGCGTCTTTACCGTGGCCTGCGTCCCCACCGGCATGAACGCAGGTGTCTCGACCCTGCCGTGGGGCGTCGTGAAAACGCCGGCGCGAGCGGCGCCGGCGTTTGCGACTGTCTCGAAGCGAAACGTCACGACGTACGTGCGGGTGGCGGCGGGGGAACGGTCGGCGGAATCTGCGGATTCTGGCGGCCGGTGATGTTCAGCGTGACCGCGTTGAGCTCGGGTGCGCAGGAATAGCCAATGTAGATCGGGTGCTCGCCACGATCGCCGTTCATGCCGGTCGGGGGATCCACCTGGAGTCGGGCGACCAGCGCACCGAAGATGTCATCCATTGCAGTGTCGCCCGACGAGCGCGTGACGCGGGCCCGATGCACGGTGCCGGAGCGGTCCAGGTCCACGATGATGCGAGCCTCCCCCATGGCGACACGATCGTTCCCGAGAAGGCGAGGGCACTGCATGCTCAGGAGAGCCTCCGACTGATCGCGCACCTCGTTGGAGGTGAGGCGAGGCTCACCGTCGCTCGGAACGTAGTAGCGCGTAGTGGTCGTGCATGCAGCGGCGGCGATCATCGCACTACAGAACGACCATCGCGTCACCGAACGAAAAGAACCGATACTCCGCATGGATCGCCTCCCGGTACGCCCGCATCGTGAGCTCATGCCCCGCGAACGACGACACCAGCATCAGAAGTGTCGAGCGCGGAAGATGAAAATTGGTGATCAGCCTGTCCACCGAACGTATACGTTGTGGAGGCCGGATGAAGATTCGCGTCTCGCTGATTCCCCGCTCGAGTCGTCCGTCCTCCCTGGTCGCGCTTTCCAGCGCGCGGACCGAGGTCGTCCCGACCGCCCAGATGGCGTGGCCCGCCCTCCGGCATTCCTCCAGCGTGTTCGCGGCCTCGTCATCGATGCTGTACACCTCCTCGTGCATCACGTGCTCGGCCGGATTCTCGCTCTCCACTGGCTTGAAGGTCCCGGCCCCCACGTGGAGCACCAGCTCGGCTCGCTGCACACCCCGCGCCTCCAGTGCGGCGAGGAGCTCGGGGGTGAAGTGGAGGCCGGCCGTCGGCGCCGCGACCGAGCCGGATTCCGCTGCGTAGACCGTCTGATAGCGCTCCGCGTCCTCGACCTGGTCGACTCGCGCGATGTACGGGGGCAGCGGTACGTGCCCGAATCGTTCGATGGCCTCCGCGGCGGGGAGATCGGACCGTAGGCGCACGACCCGGGTTCGGCGGTCGGTGACCTCGATTATCTCGACATCCAGCCCCTCGCCAACGTGCACGACGCGACCCGGGCGCAGCTTCCCGCCGGGGTGAACCATGGCCTCGAAACGATTCTCTCCGAGGTCCCGAAGCAGGAACACCTCTGCCGGCGCTCCGGAATCCCGGGTGCCGAGCAGCCTGGCGCGCACCACGCGCGACCTGTTGACCACGAGCACATCCCCGGCCGAAATGAGCTCCACGAGATCCGCGAAGGTCCTGTGCTCGATCGTTCCCGAGGCGCGATCCACTACCATGAGTCGCGAGGCGTCGCGCGGGGTGACCGGGACCTGCGCGATGAGATGCGCGGGTAGCTCGAACTCGTAGTCCGAGGTCCGTTCCCCGATCGGTTGGCGGCTCACGGTGTGGCGGTCCGCGACGTCGCTTCGCTAGAACAGCGTGGGCTGCTCACCCCGCGTCGGCATCGTGTACCCCAGGTGGCGGTACGCCTGCGGCGTGGCTACCCGGCCGCGCGGGGTTCGCTGCAGGTAGCCATTCTGGACGAGAAAAGGCTCGTAGACCTCCTCGATCGTATCTGCATCCTCGCCGATGGCCGCGGCGATGTTCGCCACGCCGACCGGCCCGCCGTCGTGCTTCTCGATGATCATGCGAAGGATGCGGCCGTCCATGTCATCGAGGCCCACTTCGTCGACGTCGAGGATCTGGAGGAACTGGCGCGCCAGGTCGCGGGTGATCACGCCCGTGCCCCTGACCTGCGCGAAGTCCCGGATGCGTCGGAGCAGCCGGTTTGCAACGCGCGGTGTTCCGCGCGCCCTGCGTGCGAGCTCGGCCGCCGCACCGTCCTCAATGTCGACCTTCATGACGTTCGCGGTCCTGCGAACGACCTGCTCGAGCTCCTCGGGTGGGTAGTAGTTGAGCCTGAAATCGATGCCGAAGCGCGCACGCATCGGCGCCGTCAGCATGCCGAGCCGCGTCGTCGCCCCGATGAGCGTGAAGCGTTCGATCGGCATCGTGATCGTCTGCGCCTTCGGGCCATCGGATAGCCGGATGTCGATCCGGTAGTCCTCCATGGCGGGATACAGGTACTCCTCGATCACCGGACGGAGCCGGTGGATCTCGTCAATGAAGAGCACATCTCCATGGCGAAGGTTGGTCAGCGTGGACACGAGGTCGGCGGGGCGCTCGAGGGCCGGGCCGGAGGTGGTCCGGATGTTCACCGACATCTCACGCGCAACCAGCTCGGCGAGCGTGGTCTTGCCCAGCCCGGGAGGGCCGAAGAACAGCGTGTGGTCGAGGGGCTCCCGCCGGCCAATCGCCGCGTCGATGTAGATCCGAAGGTTCTCCTTCACCTTCCCCTGCCCGATGAACTCCGAGAGACGCTGGGGGCGAAGCGAGAGCTCGACGACGGACTCGTCGCCAATGACCTCGGGCGTGGTGATCTCTGCGCGGGACATGCGGATACACTACCTCTGAAGACGGATACGGCCAAGCGCGGCAGGTCGAAGATAATCCGAAGAGGCCCCGAAAACGACGGCGGCGAATCGTCGCCGACCGGCCTGTCGGCGAAGCGCGAGCGAAAGGTTTCCAGCGCACCGCACGCTTCGTCATCCAATGGCTGAGCTCGCAACGCTGCGGAGCTCCATCCCTGGGCGCCATTCAGGATGCGCCGATCACGATACAACCTCGGGACCCAACGTGCTTCATACGCACCCCGCACGCATTGCCTCCGGATCTTCGCGCGGGCGGCTCGCCCCTGTTGCCTTCCTTCTCCTGTTGTCCGCGTGCGACATCCCCACCAGTGCGCCGAACTGGGAGACCCGCTGGCTCGTGCGAACCGAGGGAATGTCGATCTCCGTCGGCTCGCTCCTGCCGGGGCAGGTGACCGAATCCGCCGACGAGTTCGTGTTCTCGGTGGCCGGTGGAGCGATCGTCCGGACCCTGGGGGACATCTGCCAGCCATGCGCGCCCCTCCACGGGCTGTTTGCGCCCAAGCCTGCCTTCACGACCACGATGCAGTCCCAGATCCCCTTCCCGGTGGACCTCGATTCCATCGTACTCACCCGCGGCTCGATCCGGATCAGGGTGACCAACGGCATGAGCTTCGACCCGATTCGCCCGAGCGCGGCGCCGGGATCGGCGCACGGCCAGATCACGATAACCGTCCGAAATGGATCTATGGTCCTCGGCGTTCACACCATCGACGGTGCCGCGACGGACTTCGCGCCCGGAGCCACTCTGCTCGAGACAGTGACGTTCACGCAGGCCGGCCTCCCGCGAACCATCGGCGGAACCGTTGGACTCGAGGTCACGATGACCTCGCCGGCGGGCGACCCGGTAATGATCGACACCGCGAGCTTCGTCACGACCGAAGCGGCGGACGCCGCCGTGGGTGCGAGTGCGGCGATGGTGCGGGTGCAGGACCGAATGGTCTCCGCGACGCCCATGACTCTCGACCTCGCAGGCATCGATGCGGAGCTCACCGATCGCGTCCAGCGCGGCTCGCTCCTGCTCGACATCGACAATCCGTTCGCCGTCGGCGGAACGATGACGGCTACGCTTTCCGCGCCTGGAGTGAACCTCGTCCGGGCCCTGCAGGTCGTGCCGGGAGCTTCGCAGGTCACGCTGGCGTACTCCGGCGCCGAGCTGCGGTCGCTCTTCGGGAACGCCACGGTCACGATTTCCGTTGCTGGACCGTTGAGCGCAGTCCCCGCCGGTGTCCTGACCCTTCTACCGAACCGGCAGCTCACGGCATCCGGTCGCCTCGAGATCCACGTCAGCACGAACAGTCCGGAGGATGCACCGTGAGCTACCAGATGACCGCGCGCTCTTCAGCGCGCTTCGCGGCCCTTTCGCTTGCGCTGGTCGGCGCACTCTCCATCCCCGCCGCCGCCCAGCTTCCCAGCGCGAGTGCACCGGCGCTCGGACTTGCCGACAACTTTACCGCGCTCGCCCGGGGCTTCAACGCTATCGCGTGGAATCCGGCGATGCTTGGAATGCCGGACAATCCCCGCTTCTCGCTCGGAGTCCTCCCCGTTCGCGCGGGCGCCGGCATAGGCCCTGTCACCCTGGGAGATGTCGCGGGCTACCAGTCGCGATTCCTCGATGACGCAGTCAAGCGTGAGTGGCTCGACCGGATCATCGAGAAGGGCGGTGAGAAGGGCACGGCCAGCGGCGACTTCACATACCTCGGAATGAGCATCGGACGGCTGGGCTTGCAGCTTTCCACGATGTCGCACGTGACCGCCAACCTCAGCCCCGATGCGGCAGAGCTCGTGCTCTTCGGGAACGCCGAGCGCTCGACCGGGGAGGACTTCGAGCTTGCCAACTCCAGCATCGAGGGGATGGTCACCTCGACGGCGGCCGTGAGCTTCGCCCAGACGCTCCCCATCCGGTTCCTGGTTCCGGTAGTGGAGCAGCACCTCAGTGTCGGGGTCACACTGAAATACACGGTGGGCAACGCGCTGGTGCTTGGCAGGAATGTCGGCAGCCACGTCTCGAGCACGGACGGCTCAATCGACCTCGCGTTCCCGATCATCCAGAGCGACAGTCTGGCCGGTCTCGGCAGCATTGACGGCGGGCGCGGCGTGGGGATCGATGTCGGCGCGGCGTGGCGCGGGGGGCCGCTCTCGCTCAGCGCGGCGATAAGGAATCTCTACAACACCTTTGCCTGGGACACCGCCGGATTCGTCTACCGTCCAGGTCGTGTACAGTTCGACGGAACGACCGGCGATGCACAGTTCGGCATGGAGGCGTACAGCAATGCTCCCGCCGAGCTCAAGGATGCCGTGCGCAGCTTCACCTACGCACGCGAGATTGTGGCCGGCGGCGCATGGCGAGTGAACGGGAGGTTCCTCCTCAGCGCCGATGTGCGGCACCATGTCGGGAAGGGGATCGAGATCGGTCCGCGCTCGCGCATCGGAGTCGGCACGGTGATGAGGCCGATTTCGTTCATTCCGCTGCGCCTGGGCTATTCCCGGATCACCGGCGGCTACCAGCTCGGTGCAGGCGCGGGGGTGGATGTCGGACCGGTGAGCATCTCCGCGAGTGTTGGTCGCCGACGGGCGCAGTTCGGCTCCGATGACATGGCCGCGTTCGGGTTGACGCTCGGCGACCGGTAATCGGGAGGGAAACCGAGTCTCAGGGAGGCGTCTGCGGGGCGGCGCTCTCGAGAGCTGCCGCCGACGTACCCTCGGGGCGACCATGCTGTGCTGACGCCCGTACGGACACAGGTCCGATCGGGTCGGTTTGACGCGATTCAGCGGGCGAGCCATAATGGGCCAGACCCTCATCTTTCGGAGCTGACCCGATGATACTCGTCGCTGGTAGTACCGGAGTCCTTGGATCGGAGATCGTCCGCCGACTGCGCGAACAGGGTAAACCCGTGCGCGCGCTGGTTCGTGCCACCTCGGCACCGGAAAAGGTCGCGCGGCTCAAGCAGATGGGCGTCGAGATCGCTCATGGAGATCTCAAGGATCGGCGCTCGCTCGACGATGCGGTGCGAGGCGTCGAGGGGGTGATCTCCACGGTCACGACCATTCTCACCTCCCAGCCGGGGGATTCCTTCTCCGAGACCGACGGGGCGGGCACGAGAAATCTCATCGACGCAGCCAGGGCAGCGGGAACCGCGCACTTCGTCTTCGTCTCGTTCGACACATCGCGCGTCCCCGACTCGCCACTCACTGCGGCCAAGCGCGAAGTCGAGCGACACCTCGAGCGCAGCGGGCTGACGTACACCATTCTCCAGCCTGGCCTCTTCATGGAGAGCTGGCTCGGGCCCTACCTGTTCGCCGACCCCTCGACTGGCACGGCGAAGGTCTACGGGCCGGGGAACGAAGCGATCAGGTACGTTGCGGTCGGCGATGTGGCGGAGGTGGCCGTTCGCGCCCTGAGCGTACCCTCGGCGCGCAATGCCACCATCCCGTTTGGCGGACCGGAGCCGATCAGCCAGCGCGATGCGGTACGCATTTTCGAGGAGGAATACGGCAAGCCGTTCGCCGTGACCGAGATCCCCGTGAACGCGCTGGAAGCACAGTGGGACGCGGCGAAGGATCCCTACGAGAAGACCTTCTCCGCGCTGATGCTCGGTGTTGCCCGCGGGCTCGGGGGCGATGTCGAGGCGCCGGCAAGGGAATTCGGGGTCAGGTTGACCCCGCCACGGGAGTTCGTGCGTCGCTCGGCGAGCGCGGAATCGACTCCTCCCGGTCACTGATGCTTCGGTCACGGCTCCGGTGACCGCGCGTCACCGGAGCCGCGCCGGCATCACACTCGCGCGCGCAGCGAAACCAGGCGATCACCCGCCGCGCGAAGCGTATCGAGCTTCTTGCAGAACGCGAACCGGATGAGCGTCCTGCCCAGCGCGGGATCGTGGTAGAAGCTCGAGCCCGGAACTCCCGCTACCCCGATGTCCTCGGCGAGCCACATCGCGAAGGCCGTGTCATCCAGGTCGCTGAGCTCGGAGAAGTCCGCGAGGATGTAGTACGCGCCTTCGGGGATGCTGAACGCAAAGCCGGACTCGGTGAGCGCGCTCGCCAGAAGGTCCCGCCTCGCCCGGTAGTCCGCTGCGAGATGATTGTAGTAGTCGGCGTCGAAAGCCATGCCCACAGCGCCCGCTGCCTGCAGCGGCGCCGGTGCGCCCACCGTCAGGAAGTCGTGCACCTTCCGGATCGCCACCGACTGCTTATGCGGAGCGATCGCGTA
>JBGTMW010000446.1:0-5315 GCA_041743365.1 Gemmatimonadaceae bacterium | reverse complement strand
GCACGACCTTCGCGAGAGGGTGAATCGTTTCGTGTCGCGCCAGCATCGCCACCAGCTCCGATATCCTGCGCTGGCGCATCTCATCCGTCCTCGCGGTCTGCACACGGTACAGCACCGAGTAACGGTTTGCGCGATCCAGCGTCGTGAAGAACGCCGCCGCTGCCTCGTTCGCCATCAGGGCAGCCGCGAGCTCCTCAGAAACCGTCGCCGTGCGCGCCGAGTCGTAGGCGGCATCCCAGCGGCCGTCCGCCCGTGCACGCTCGATCTCCGCGAGCCCGGGGGGTCGCATCCTTCCGTCACGGATCAGCGCCAGGGCCTTGTCGCGGTTGATCTTCGACCACGGGCTTCGCGACCGGCGCGGGGTGAAGCGCTGGATGTAGGTCTGCTCGTCTCCGCGCGCGACCTGGCTGTCGATCCACCCCCACGCCAGGGCGACATCCACCGCCTCCGCATACACCAGCGATGTCAGTCCGCTCTCCTTCTTCGCGAAGCGAAGCCACACTCCCGACGTCGCACTGTGGTTCTTCTCGATCCACGCAGCCCACCGGTCGGGCGTCCGGAAAAACAGCACCGGCAGTCCGTCGGGTGATTCAAGCTCGGGAAGCTTCGCCATTACCGCCGATCCACGCCTGAAGAGCGCAACCATTCCCTCGAAGTCACGAGCGTCACGATCGCCACCTACGGAACGATCGGCGGCCTCCCGATCTGGTAGTCGGTCGGAGGCTTTGCGCCCAGCAGGTGCTCCACGAAGTAGTCCCACCGCCGCCGCGTCATGTAGTTGTTGTCGGCGCCATAGCCGTGACGAGCGTTCGGGAACATGATGAGGTCGAAGCTCTTCCCCGCCTTGATCAGTGCGTTCACGACGAGCGTCGTGTTGAACGGCGGAACGTTGTCGTCCATCGCGCCATGGGCGAGCAGTAGCTTTCCGCGAAGGTTCGCGGCGTGGGTCTGGTTGGCCTCGTCGGCATAGTTGTCGGTGCTGTCGCGTCGCGTGAGGAGGCCCTGGTAGCGCTCTCCCCAGTCGTCCTCGTAGTTCCTGTTGTCATGATTGCCGGACTGCGCTATGCCGACATCGAAGAAGTCCGGATGCCGGAACATGGCAGCCGCAGTGGCGAACCCTCCGCCCGAGTGTCCCCAGATGCCGACGTTGTCGATGTCGATGAACGAATACCTTCTCGCCAGCTCCTTCATCCCCGCGACCTGATCGGGGAGGGTGTTGTCGCCCATCTTCCCGTAATACGCATCGGCGAACGCCTTCGACCGCCCGGGCGTCCCCATGCCATCGATCTCCACGACGACGAACCCGAGCTCGGCCAGCGCCTGATTGTCGCCGCGCGCCGGCGAGAAGCTGCGAGTGCCGACGCTCCCCGACTGCGGTCCCGGATAGATGCGGTTGATGATCGGGTACTTCCTCGTGGAGTCGAGGTTCGTCGGCGTGTACATGAGGCCGTAGATGTCGGTCGTTCCGTCGCGCGCCTTCATCCGGATCGGCGTCGGGGGCTTCCATCCGGTGGCCGTGAGCCGGGAGATGTCCGCACGCTCGAGAGTTTGAACCACACGCCCGGTCATGTCGCGGAGCACCGTGACCGGCGGCGTGTCGGGTGTGGAATATGAATCCACGAAGTATCGGCCGTCGGGCGACAGCGAGACTACGTGGTTGGCATTCTCCGGCGTGAGCAGCGTTTGGCCGCGTCCGTCGAATCCGATCCGGTAGAGATGCTGGAAGTATGGGTCGCGCCCGGTTTCCTTCCCCATCCCCGTGAAGTAGATCGCACGCGCCTTCTCATCGACGCGCACGATCCCGCTAACATTCCCTTCCCCGCTGGTGATGCGGTTCTTGAGCCGCCCGGTGCCGAGATCGTGGAGGTAGAGGTGGATCCAGTTGTCGCGCTGCGACCACCAGATCAGCTCGTTCGACTGTGGAAGCACGCGCCAGAGGTCTTCCGACAGCGAAGCGTCACCGACCTGCGTCGCCATGCGCTCCTCGAAGAGCGTCCGCACCTCTCCGGTCCGAGCGTTGGCGACGCGGAACCAGGCAGTCTTGTGGTCGCGAGAGCTCGATACGAACGCGAGGTGCGAGCCGTCGGGATACCATTGCATGTCGCAGATCGTGCTGCCGCTGCATGCGACGTGATCGGACACTGTCGAGCGATGCTGGTCGGGGGGCATGCGCAGTCTCACCACCGTCGGCCGCCCATCCGGCCCCAGGTTGATGATGATCCGGCTGATCCGGAAGATCACGCTGTCGCCGGGAAGGGGGTACTTCCACGACTCCAGCCGTGGCCTGCCCACGTTGGTCGATACGAGATGCATGTCGCTCACGCCGCGTCCGTCGTGCTGGAAGGTCGCGATCTGGCGACCGTCGGGCGACCAGGTGAGCACGGGGCGGTCGCTGTGCGTCCAGCCGGCGTTGTCGGTGGCGTAGCCGAACTCCTCGATGCCATCGGTCGTAAGCTGCGTTTCGCTTCCCGTCGTCAGGTCCCTCGCCCAGAGGTTGTGATCCCTGATGAAGACCGCTCGCCGTGCATCCGGCGAGATACTGGAGTTCGGAGGCGCGCGGCGCACGGCGGGCGACGAGTCGACCGGCGCGCAGCTATAGCGCTGGAGATCACAGTTCCAGCGGCGATTCTCTACTGCGACGGTCATCGAGCGACCGTCCTTCGCCAACTCGAACGTCTGGAAGGGGAGGCGGTTGGCTTCCACCCTGCCCCCCGACGCGGCTGCGAGCGCGGAAGCGAGCCGCGGCTGGTCGAACACCGCCTGGCGCGTGCGTCGAACGGGGTCGACGAGAAAGAATGCGCTCCCGTTGGGGACCGTGGTCGAATACCAGAATCGCCCATCTTCCAGCCAGGTGGGCCGCACACCGATGCCGGTGACCAGAGGCACGGTATTGGCGCCCAGGAATCGCTCGGCGCGGGCGTAGTCTGCGGCGGTGAACTGGCGCGGCTCCTGGGCCGCGACCGGCAGCGCGAACAGCAGGAATGCGATTCTGTGAAGGCGCATGGGAATCGAGGGAGGACGTGGGTGTGCGCTGCTGTGTAGCATCGAACGGCGAAGCTGCCCGGAAGGTATCGCTCAGGAACAGCGGGCGGGAGCGTCGTTTGCCGCGACCGCTCGGCTCTCGGGATCCTTGCACGTCGCCGGCTGCTGGTCGCGAATCCACGATCGTCAGCGACAAAAAAAAGTCGACGGATGGGGTCGCTCGGACACGGCGATCTCCGGCTACGGGAGGACAGTTTGCAAAGCAAAGTTTCAATCAGCCGGGATCAAACATTGCAATTGGCCGGAGTATAACCTTGCAGTTGGCCGGCACAGAAGGTTACAATTGGCCGCGATGCTCTCTCCACCCTTTCCTCGATTCGCCGAATCTCGCCTCGAAGAGGCACTCGGCGACACACCAGTGGTCCTCGTCCACGGTCCGCGTCAGTGTGGCAAGACGACACTGGCGCGAAAGGTCGGCGATCGCGGTGGATACGACTACTTCAGCTTCGACGACGACGTCGCGCGCGCGGCTGCCGAGGCTGATCCTGTGGGGTTTGCCTCGGACCTTCCGGCACGAACGATCCTCGACGAGGTCCAGCGCGTGCCGGGCCTCTTCACCGCCCTGAAATCCGCGGTGGATCGAGACCGTACTCCGGGACGCTTTCTGCTCACCGGGTCCGGGAACGTCCTGCTCGTGCCGAATCTTGCCGATTCTCTCGCTGGGCGAATGGAGATTCTACGACTCCATCCCCTGGCCGAGTCGGAGCTCGAGGGCGAGCAGTCGGACTTCGTCGAGCTTCTCTTCGGTGGCAGGATAGCGACGCGGAGGCTCGCCCGGCTCGGCACCGAGCTCGCGGAAAGAATCTCGAGAGGCGGTTACCCCCCTGCCGTCGTGCGCACGAGTCCGCACCGACGGGCAGCCTGGTACCGTGACTACGTGGAGGCGATGGTCCAGCGCGATGTCCGCGATCTGGCGCGCATCGCATCGTTCGACGCGCTTCCGCGCCTCCTGGCGCTGGCCGCCGGGCAGACGGCGCGCCTGCTCAACGTGAGCGACCTCGCGAGTCCCTTTCAGTTGAGCCGGCCCACGATTCGCGACTATGTCACCCTTCTCGAGCGAGTGTTCCTTCTGGAGGAACTTCCTCCGTGGCACACCAACCGACTCAGCAGGCTGGTGAAGACTCCCAAGTTGCACATGGGCGATACCGGACTTTGCTGCGCGCTTCTGGGGCTCGACGCCGAGGCATTGAGACACGATCGGAACACGCTGGGCCAGCTTCTCGAGACCTTCGTCTATCAGGAGCTGAGGCGGCAAGCGAGCTGGCGGAACGACGATATTCGATTCCATCACTTTCGCGACAAGGATGGAGGGGAAGTGGATGTGGTCCTCGAGCGGGGCGCGCGCGAGGTCGCTGGTGTCGAGGTGAAGGCAGCTGCGACGGTGACGGCCGCCGACTTTCGCGGTCTTCGGAAGCTGGCGGCTGCGGCGGGAAAGCGGTTCGTTGCGGGCGTGGTGATGTATGACGGTGAGGCAAGCGTCGGTTTCGGCGACCGACTCTACGCAGTGCCGATTCGAGCGCTATGGGAGAATCGATGATGCCCACCGTCGGAGACAATGTGCTCTGAGAAGGAGCCCAGCCCCGCGCGACCGGCGAGCAAGCCGGCTGGGGGCCGACCTCACCGGAGTAGGACGGCCTGGCCCCCTTCGCCGTCGAAATGCCCCATATCAGTGGGCGCGCCCCGCGATAACTTCAGGAAGATCAAAATCCCGGCTTTATCGCACCGACCCCACCCCGCCAGACATGGACGACTCGAACAACACTCCTGCGACCCCCTGGACGGCCCCGCCGACAGCCAAGGAGAAAAACGCCGTGCAGCGTGCGGTGACGGCGTTGCTCGACGAGCTGGCACCGGAGCGCGTAGTCAAGCGCGTGGAGCGCGCTCCCATGTCGATCGAGCAGCACCGCACACCCAACGGCTGCGTGCTTCAGGCTCCGACGGCCGCGCTGAGCGTGTCGTGGTTCCCCGATCCGGCAGACGACGCGGCGTTGGGCGAGCTCCACGTCGTCGTGTGGCGGGGCGTGGTTTCGCGGCGCGGATCTCCCCGCAAGCCGGGGGGGGCTGCGGTGACTCGTGAGCTCGTGCTGCGCCCGATCGAGCGGCCTTCCGACGAATTCGTCTGGCGCGCGTCCGACGGCACGTCGTACGACACCGACTCGCTCGCCGCGAAGTGCCTCGCGCTGCTGGACGAGCAGATCCAGACGGAGCGGCGTTCCGGCGCGACCGAATGAGTCACGCGCGGGCGTGCCGGTCACTCCATCAGTCGATCGGCT
>JBGTMW010000445.1:0-4315 GCA_041743365.1 Gemmatimonadaceae bacterium | reverse complement strand
GCGGCCCGCCCGGCAGTGAGCCGGGCCGCACGCCCCGACGCGACGCGCGAGCTCCGCATCGCATACCCGCCATGGGTGGCGAAGCGCGTAGCGTGGGACGCAATGTACGCGACCGATGCGGAGAGAATGGGGCTCGCCATCGCCCTCGCGCGGTGGAACGTGCTCGAGGAGACTGGCGGGCCGTTCGGGGCCGGCATCTTCGAGCGTGAGAGCGGGCGACTCGTGGCGGTGGGAGTGAATCTGGTCGTGCCCCTCAAAAACTCCGCGCTTCACGGCGAGATGGTCGCCTTCATGATGGCCCAGGCGCGGCTCGGCTCGTACACGCTGGCCGGTGAGGGAATGCCCGCGCACGAGCTCGTGACGTCGTGCGATCCCTGCGCGATGTGCCTCGGTGCGACGCTATGGAGCGGGGTGCAGCGCGTCGTGTGCGGGGCGACGCGCGAGGACGCGCTGCGCCTCGACTTCGATGAAGGTCCGGTGTTCGAGGCGTCGTACGATTACCTGGCGGCGCGCGGAGTCGAGATCGTGCGCGAGGTCAGGCGCGCGGAGGCGGCGGAGGTGCTGGCGCTGTATCGGCAGAGGTCCGGCGTCATCTACAACGCGTGACGGCGCTCGCATGAGTGCCGCACGGTGAGAATCCTGCTTCTCGCGCACGGCTTCCCGCGGCATCCCGACGATGTCGCCGGAGCGTTCCTGCTGGCGCTCGCGCGCGGCCAGCAGGATTTCGGCAACGACGTGCTCGCCGTCGCGCCGCACGACGCCGGGCTTGGCCTCGACGAGGTAGTGAGCGGCGTGCGCGTCCGGCGGTACCGCTACGCTCCGGATGACAGGGAGACTCTCGCCTATCGCGGCACAATGGCGGATCAGGTTCTGAAGACATGGGAAGGGCGTTCGCGCATCGTGTCGTTCATTCGTGCAGCACGCCGCGCAGCACGGGACGCGATCACCGAGTTTGCGCCGGATGTGATACATGTGCACTGGTGGTTCCCGGGCGGGCTGTCGGTGTGGCCGCGTCTGGCGAACCGGATTCCGTACGTACTCACCTCCCACGGCACCGACCTTTTTCTGCTCGACCGCGTGCCGGCAGCACGGCTTCTGGCCGGGCCGATCTTCCGCGGTGCCGCGGAGGTCACGGTCATCTCTTCGCCGCTCGTCGCCCGAACGGAGCGTATCGGGGTGCCGCGATCCCGCATTACCATTGCGCCCATGCCGGTGGACAGCGTAGTAGCGATGGAGCTCGAGCGCCCTGTCACGCCGCGCTCCGACCGACACACGCTGCTGTTCGTCGGCCGCCTGGTGGAGCGCAAGGGCGCGTCGGTGGCCCTGCATGCAGTCGCGGAGCTGGTGCGCGCGGGGAGACCGGTGAAGCTGACGCTGGTCGGCGAGGGGCCGGAGCGCGAGTCGCTCGCGAAGCTCGCCGACTCGCTGGCCATTTCCGATCGGGTCGAGTTCACCGGCGTGCTGACGCCGGCCGGGGTGCGAGAGTGGTATCGCGATGCGGGCATCTTCGTAATGCCCGCGGTCACCGACTGGAAGGGGGAGCAGGAGGGTTTCGGAATGGTGATCGTGGAAGCGATGGCGTACGGGCTTCCCGTGGTGGCATCGCGCAGCGGAGGGATTCCCGACATCATTCGTGACGGCGAGAACGGGCTTCTCGTTCCCGAGAGGGATGCGGGGGCGCTCGCGGCCGCTGTCGGCCGTCTCGTGGATGACGGAGAGCTTGCCGAGCGCCTCGGTGCATCGGCGCGAGCGGACGTGCGGGATCGGTTCGCTCCCGGTCGCATCGCGACCGCTTTCGACACGGTGTACCGCCGCGCCGCACGGCGTCCTGAGTGAGTCCCGCTATCTTATCGCCATGCTTTCGCGACTGACCGCACGCCATCCGACGACGATCGCCTCGACGATCTATCTGGTCGTCACCGCGCTGGCCTACTGGCCGATCTGGACGGGCCGCGTCCTGCTCTCGAACGATCAGCTGACAGGGTACTCCTTTCGCGCATTTGCGGCGGAGTACACGCGGCAGTTCGGCGATGTGCCCGGCTGGTACCCGCACCTTTTCGGCGGGATGCCATACCTCGCCAACACCCAGCATGGCGACACGTTCTTCCCGACGGCGCTGCTGCGCTTCCTGCTCCCGGTCGATGTAGGGATGGCGATGGGGTTCGTGCTGTTCACGCTCCTGGCGGGGATCTTCACCTTCGTTTTCCTGCGCGGGATCGGGATGAGCTGGGCGGCGGCGTTCGTCGGCGGCGGGGCGTACATGTTCAGCGGGCAGGTCATCTCGATGGCCAGCCCGGGCCATGACGGGAAGCTGTTCGTGAGCGCGCTCCTGCCGCTCGCGCTGTATTTCCTCTATCGCGCCACGGCGATGCGCGACTGGCGTCAGTACGTCTACTTCGGCGTGACTGTCGGATTCTCGCTGCTCTCGCCGCACTTCCAGATGACGTACTACCTGCTGATGGCGGCGGGGTTCTTCTGGCTGTTCATGGTCTTCTTCAGCGACCAGCAGGCGGGGGCCGACCCATGGTGGCGCTCGGCGCTGCTGTTCGTGGGTGCGCTCGGTGTCGGCTTCCTGATCGCGGCAATCCAGCTCGTCCCGTTTCTCGATTACCTGCCGTGGTCACCGCGCGGCGTCGCCGGCAGCTCGAGCACGGGGTGGGAGTATGCGACGAGCTGGTCGATGCCTCCCGAGGAAATTCTGAACACGGTGTGGCCGGCGTTCTCGGGAATGCTCGGCGACTACTGGGGCAGGAACAGGTTCAAGCTGCACAGCGAGTATTCGGGTGCCGCGGTCGTGCTGCTCGCGCTGCTTTCCTTCCGGCTGCCGGGCCACCGGCGGATGGCGTGGTTCTTCGTCTTCCTCGCGGCGTACGGGGCGATCTTCGCGTTCGGGGGGCACACGCCCTTCTACCACATTCCGTACAACGTGCTCCCGATGATCAAGAGCACGCGCGCCGTCGGCATGATCTACACGCTGACGAGCTTCAGCATCGCGGTGCTCGCCGCGTTCGGCACGCACTGGCTGGCAGCGCGCGGGGCGCTCCTGGTCAAGGCGAGCGCGAAGCAGCGCGAGTCGCTTTCGGAGCGGACGATTTTCGGATTGCCGCGGCCGCTTGCCTTTGGCATTGGCGCGCTCGGGATTTTCGCGCTGCTCGCGGCCGCGGGGGTCTGGCGCCCCGTCATGGAAGCGCTCTCCGGGGCGGAGAGCTCGGTCAACGCCAAGGGGTGCGGGCAGCGACCGGACCTGTGCGTCGACGCCGGCTACATCTCATTCGTTGCCGATGCGTTTCGCGTGCTGATCTTTGGTGCGGGTGTTGCCGCGCTCGCGCTGCCGGCGGTTCGTCGCCGGTGGAGCGCGGAAAGTTGGGCGCTGGCCCTGGGCGCGCTTGTGCTGCTCGACCTGTATTCCGTCGAGCGGCGGTATCTCTCGGCAGCGTTCAGCGATCGGGCCTCCGTGACCCTCGCGCCGGATGAGGTCGTGCGCACGCTGGCGGCCGACACGACCGTGCATCGCGTTTTCGTGCTGCACGAAAGCTACATGCACAACTACCTCATGGTGCACGGCATTCGCAGCACGCTGGGGTACAACGGCAGCGAGGTTCACCGGTACGACGAGCTGCTGGGCGGGAAGAACGAATGGAGGAACGCACTTAACCCGGCCACGTGGCCGAACCTGTTCGCGCTCCTCGGCGTGAAGTACGTCATCCTCGACCAGCAGGTCCAGTTCCCGACTCTCGATCCTGTCGGCGGGGCCCTGCGCACGTACAGCGGCGGAACGGCGTACCTGTACCGTGTCCGCACGGAGAACCCGTACGCGTTCGTCGTACCGAACGCACTGCGTGTCGCGCAGGACGATGCGGCGGTGATCCCATCGCTTCTCGACGCGCGCTTCGACCCGCGCCGGCTGCTGGTCGTGCCGGGTGATGCGCCAGTGGGCCGCGACTCGATACCGCAGTTGCCGGCCGCCGTCGCGAACAGCGTCACGGTCAGGGAGGACCGTGCGGGCCGGCTGGAGCTGCAGCTCGCTTCTCCCGCAACCGATTCGGCATTCGTGTTCGTCGCGGAGAACTACTTCCCCGACTGGAACGCGACCGTCGACGGCCGGCCGGCGACCGTGGTTCGCTCGCAGGTCTCCCTCATGGCGGTCGCGGTGCCACCGGGCGCGAGGAGCATCGTGCTGGAGTTCAACTCGGACGCCTACGCCATTGGCCGGGGGATCACGCTGCTGACGGTGCTCGGCGTCATCGTTCTCGCGATCGCGACGACAGTGCGGGCACGACGGCGCGCGGCACCCGTGCCGGCCGTCTCCATCGCG
>JBGTMW010000444.1:0-2966 GCA_041743365.1 Gemmatimonadaceae bacterium | reverse complement strand
AGCGATCGATCGCGCCGCCATGGTCGGTGCCTCCGGGGCGAGGCGCCTCCCGCAGGCTCCCGCGTCGGCGGACATCACCTCGGAGCCGCTGACTCCGCTTCCCTGGACTCGCCTCGGACCCGATTCGATCGTGGTGACCTGGCAGCGCACCACCGACGTGGTCACCTTCCGACTCGCGTTGCGGGGCGATGACGTCGGGGGCAGGGCGACGACGAACGAAGCCCTTGCGCGGTCCGCTACGGTGAGCGGCAGGAGAGTGGAGTGCGGAGGGGGACGCTGAGCGACGGCTGGCCGCGGAACGGGTAGACGGTTCACGGTTCGCCCTTCCCGGCCCGTTCGGCGGCACCGGACGCCATCCACGAGCGCCCCCGGAATCGTATATTGCTCTTTCGCGAGGATTCCGGCCGTTGAGAAATCCCGGATCCCTCGGCTTCAGCCCACCTTCTCCGATTTCAGAGGCAGCCCATGCTGAGCCACCTCGCTCGGTCCGCGATGCACGCCCTGGTGCCCGCCGCAAGCGTCATCGTCCTCGGCCTCGGCGTCAACACACGCGCCGATGCGCAGGCGGCCGCGACCCAGGCGCGTCCGATGACCTTCCTCGACATGCAGGGAATGCGTCAGGTGGGCTCGCCGACCTCCAGCCCCGACGGAAAGTGGATGCTCTACACTCTTTCGACGCCGGACTGGAAGGAGGCGCGGAGGCAGACCGACATCCACCTCGTCTCGATGGACCAGGGGGCCGCGTCGACGAAGCAACTCACCTTCACGAAGGACAAGAACGAGACTTCGCCGCGGTGGGCGCGGGACGGCTCGTTCTTCGTCTTCGCGTCGAACCGCGAGGCACCCACCAGCTCGTCGAGCCAGAACCAGCTCTACGTGATGCGTCCCGACGGCGGCGAGGCACGCCGCATCACCGACGCGAAGGAGGGCGTCTCCACCTTCGCGCTCAGCCGCGACGGGCGATGGCTGGTGTATCGCAGTGGCAAGTCGGGCGAGGAGCAGTTGTATCGCATGCCGGTGGCGGGGATCGATTCCGCAAAGGCCGAGCAGGTCACGACCCAGTCGACGGGTGTCGGCACCTGGGAGTGGGCGCCGGACAGCCGCCGGATCTACTTCATCACGGCGGACACCATCGACGCGGATGAGAAGCTGCGCACCGAGAAGAAGTTCACGGTGAACATCCGCAACATGGAGACGCCGCTCTCCAGCCTCTGGGCGCTCGATCTCGAGCCACGCAGGACGACGCGGCTCACCCGCGACACCTCGATCACCGTTGCGGGGTTCAGCATTTCGGAAGACGGCAAATGGGTCGGCTTCCGCGGCACAGTCGCCGATCGATACAAGCGCAACATCACCGAGCAGGGAATCCACACGGATCTCTTCCTCATGGAAACCGCAACGGGGCGGATCGAGCGGCTCACCAACAACGAGGAAGTGGGGGAGAACGGCCCGAGCTTCTCCCCCGATGGGCAGTGGGTCGCCTTCTCCGCGCCGGATGATCTGACGAAGTACAGCATGAAGAACCGGCGCGTGTATCTCCGCCGGGTCGCCAGCCGCGCGGACCAGTGGCGGAAGCTGGGGGCGTCGTTCGATGGAGATGTCGCTGTGGACTTCTGGTCGAAGGACGGGAAGACGATCTACTTCAACGAGGGCATTCGCGCCTCGAACCAGTTGCTGGCGCTCGATGTCGAGCGCAACACCGTACGTCAGGTTACGAGCGAGAAAGCGTCGCTTTCGGTGAATCGCGACGATGACACCGGCGTCCTGCTCATCAACTACTCCGATCCGAAGACGCCTCCCACGATCTTCACCATCGCCTCGATCGACCAGGTCGCCAACCGCGCCTCGTGGCGACGGCTCACGGACGCGAACCCGCAGGTGAGGAGCTTCGCGCTGGGAGAGGAGGAGGAGATCACCTGGAAGGCGAAGGATGGAAAGATGGTCGGCGGCGTCCTCGTTAAGCCGGTCGGCTATCGCGCGGGCCAGCGCTATCCGCTCATCGTCGCGATTCACGGCGGGCCCGCTTCGGCCGATGTCCTCGGCTTCAACGGCGGCTACGGCGCGCAGGTGTACGCGGGCGCGGGCTACGTCGTACTGCGGCCGAACTATCGTGGCTCGACGAACTACGGCGAGGCGCACAAGACGGGAATCGTCGGCAACTATTTCCCGCCGGGATACGACGACATCATGGCGGGCGTCGACCACCTCATTGCGCAGGGCATCGTCGACGGCACGAAGATGGGTGTGCTGGGATGGAGCGCCGGTGGCCACTGGTCGAACTGGATCCTCACCCAGACCGATCGCTTCAAGGCGATCAGCTCGGGCGCGGGCACGTCGAATTGGATCTCGATGTACGCGCAGAGCGATGTGCAGCGGAACCGCCAGTACTACCTCGGCGACAAGCTTCCGTACGATGACTTCGACGCGTACTGGAACCAGTCGCCGCTCAAGTACATCAGGAACGCGAAGACCCCGACGATGATCCACGTTGTCGAGGGCGATCCGCGCGTGCCGAGCCCGCAGTCCGTGGAGCTGCACATGGCGCTGAAGCGGCTCGGAGTTCCGACGGAGCTGTTCATGTATCCGGGGAACAGCCACGGCATCCCGGATCCGCGCAATCAGCTGGTGAAGTCGATGAGCGAAAAGGCGTGGATGGACTACTACGTACTCGGCAGCGGAAAGCGGTTCGCGTGGCGGGATGTGCTGAAGACGCTGGAGGATGAGGCGGAGAAGAAGGCGACCGCGGAGGCCATCGTCCCGCAGGGGTGAGAGCCTTCCCCAGCCGCCGGGGTCATCGACAAACCGCCGGCGGCACAAGGCTCGCCTCACGTGCGATCGGGGCCACGTCCAGGAACTGCACCTTCGCGGGCTCGGTCGGGGCGAGGGTGATCGACACGCGCAGGTCGCCCGTGGCGCAGCGCATCCGCCACCGGCCGCGCAGTGCATTCACGACGACGAAGGGTCCG
>JBGTMW010000443.1:0-15859 GCA_041743365.1 Gemmatimonadaceae bacterium | reverse complement strand
GGCGTACCGCGCCGTGTCCGACGAAAAGCGCGGCGTTGGTCCCGATGCCGTTCCGGTCCCATTCGTCGAGAGTGGCTCCGACGTTGACCGGGCCGCCGCCATCGTTGCCCGTGAGCACCGTCGTCACGCCCTGCATCAGGTACGGGAGATTGCGCTTGCCCGCGGAGTCACTGAGGTCGCCCGAGGTGTGAGTATGCGGGTCGATGAATCCGGGCGCGACGACGAGTCCTGTGGCGTCGATCGTCCGGGTCGCTGTCACCCCCGACTCGCCTGCATTGCCGATGAAGCTGATTCGGTCGCCGGTGATCCCCACATCGACCTGGCGCCCTGCCGACCCGCTCCCATCGTGGACCGTCCCTCCGCTTATCAGTACGTCGACATTCGTCGGCGGTGCGGGGGTGGACGCGCAGGCGGTCGCAATGCCTGCAGCGAGGAGCGGTATGGCCAGACGCATCGGCGGGGCCTCGATTGCGGGTTACGAACGAACAGCGTTGGCCCACTCGATCGGGTCTACGCCGCCATGCGGAACGGACCAGCGCGACAATTTGTAGCGGAGCTTTCGCAATCCCGAGAGCCTCCGTCGCGTGCTCACGAAGGGAAATATTCTCTGCGCCTGGCGGCGAAGCCGGTGACGTGCCTTCCGGAAGTGAGGCGCCGAGCCGTCGCGGGGCCGGTACTGCGCCCATCCGATGGAGCCGACGATACCGGCGGGGCCGAAGTCGTCCGACGAGAGCATGTCCTCCGTGAATACGCGGATGGGGCCCTCGAAGTTGGCCAGCACGTCGTGGAGTGCGACCACGGCACCGTCCACGAGAAATGGCTTGTACAGGTCGAGATCCAGCTTTGCGCCTTCGTAGGTGTGATCGCCGTCGATCCAGAGCAGGCGAATCGGTCGTGTCCAGGTGGGAGCTACCTCGCTCGAGAGGGCCCGATGCACTTCGACATCGGATTCGAGCTCCGCCCCGCGAATCGTGCGTGCGAAATCATCGTGGGAAGACTTTGCGCTCCGGAGATCGGGATCGGTCGAGGATGGCGAGGTGAACGGATCCACGGCGACTACAGGCCCGAGCCCGTAGCGGCGCGCGATCGTCGCCAGTCCGACCGTCGATCGTCCCTTGAAACTCCCGATCTCGAGGATCGTCCCCGACGCGGGCGTTGCGGCCGCGGCGACGGCGAGGAATCTCGCCTCTCGCTCGGTGAGGAAGCCTTCGGTGACGCGCATTCGCGCCCAGGCAGCGGCAACCGCATCATCGAAGTCCGGCGGGAGAGGAGATTTCGAGGAGCCGAGTTGACTCAAGGCACGGTCTGGTGGAGGGAGAGGGGGTGGCCGCAGAGGGCGGTGGGCGAGCGTCGTGGATAGGCCGTGCGGACTCAGGCTTGCGATGAGGGCGCTCGCACAATTTACGCACGTCACCCGGGGTTGGCGACAAGCGGTTTCCGATAGATTGGCCAGGGATGTATCTTCGAAAGATCGGCGGCGTCGACACTCTGTCGACTCGCCGGGAAGACCCGGTAGCTCAGCTGGTAGAGCAACGGACTTTTAATCCGTAGGTCCTGGGTTCGAGACCCAGCCGGGTCATGATGTTTCTCGTTGAGCGTAGCGCGGGCAGGTTCGACTCTCATCGCCGCCGACGGCTCGCCATGCGAGGTTACGGTACAGCGCTTTCAGTCCACGGAGATCGGCGACGAGGTCGGGTGCGTCTGGGAGAGGGGCGAATCATGAGTGAGCGCGCTGGTTGCCTCTTCGTACCGGCTCAGGGCAGTACTTCGGCGCGCTCCTCGAGCTCCTCTGCCGCCACGCGCCTGCTCTCGTCGATCAGCCCCGCCCGCGCGTCGAGCACTGTCTCGGCCAGCTCCCGCACGCTCATGAGTCGCGGTGAGAACACGTACGTCGCGCCTTCACGGTAGAGCTCACGCGCCTGCTCGATCTCCTCGGCCGTGACGATGATCGTCGCGTCGGGCGCGATCGACCTGAGCTTCCTCAGCAGCCGCGAGTTGGTGGTGCCCTTGAGCAGGCTGTCGGGTATCGTGCAGAGAAGAACGCGTGCGTGATGAACGTTCGCGTGATGCAAGGTGTCGAGGTGACTGATGTCGCCGTACACAGCGTGAATTCCGCGGCGATCGAGCTCCTCCTTTACCTGCGGATTGAAGTCGACGACCCCGATCTCGTCAGCCAGCCGTGGATTCCACGCGAGCATCTCGTGCAGCAGGGAGCTCGCGAACCGATAGAAGCCGATGAAGACGATCGGCTTCGCGAGAATCGCCGGCATGGTGAGCGGAGTGTCATCCAGATCGTGCATCCCGATGCGCTTGAGCCACGGATTTACGAAGTCGAAGATCCGGCTGCTCCACAGGATTCCGTACGTCGATGTGATGGACGTGATCACCAGCATGAAAACCACCACCGTGAGAACCCGCTCGTCGATGTGACCGAGGCCGACACCGAGCGTGCATATTACCAGCGAGAACTCGCTGATCTGCGCGAGGTTGATCGCCGGAAGGATGCTGGTCCTGTTGCCCGTGCGGAACATCTGGAGGATCGGGACGATCGAAAGAAAGCGCGAGCCGACGAGGAACGCCGATCCTGCCAGCGCGATCGTGAGGAGCTCCATCGAAGGCCGCGGGATCTTCGTTCCGAGCGTCACGAAGAACAGCACGATGAAGAAATCGCGAAGGCTGATCACCTTCGCGGTGACGTCGAGGTTGTACGGGAACGTCGAGAGGGAGATACCTGCTATCAGTGCACCCATCTCCCGCGAGAGACCAAGCTCGGATGCAATGAGGACGACGAAGAAGCACCAGGCGAGCGCGCCGATGAGCAGCAGCTCGGGCACCTTCGCGATCGATCGAAAGAGCACCGGCAACACGTAGCGGCTCGCCAGGAGCGAGAACGCCACCACGCCCACGCCCTTCGCCAGGGAAATCAGCAGGATCATCGGCGCGGGGTCGTGCAAATTCTCCTGGAGCGCCAGGAACAGGATCGCCCAGATGTCCTGGAAAACCAGAATACCGAGCGTGATGCGACCTGCTGCAGTGTCGAGCTCCGACTTGTCGTACAGCAGCTTGACGACGATCATCGTGCTCGAGAGTCCGGCGGCGACCGCGAGATACAGCGGCGCGTAGCTCCCCTCGCCGTACGCGAACCCGAGCTGCGGGAACACCGCCAGTCCTAGTGCCACGCAGATGACGAACTGTCCGATGCCCGCAGCCACCACCGAGGCGCCGGCTTCCCGGAGCTTCTTCAGGTCGATCTCGAGACCGATCATGAAGAGCAGGAGGATGAGCCCGAGCTCGGAGATCGGCTCGATGTCGTGCGTGGAGATCCAGCCAAGCCCCTCGGTGGGGCCGATCAGGATGCCGGCGCAGATGTATCCGAGAATGAGCGGCTGGCGCGTCCACTTTGCAACGATCGCGAAGACCGTTGCCGTGACGATGGCGATCGCGATCTGAAACAGGATGTCGCTGTGCATTGCGAACGCCGGGGAAGTGCCGGGCGGCGGCCCGAACGACAGCGCGCAGGCGCTATGAAAGGGACGCGCAGTCTTCGAGCGGTGTCACGCATCACGCAACGTGGCGAGCCCACTGTCGCGAAACGCAACGCCTGGCTCAGTTGTCCCGCGCGCCCTGCTCGATCCAATTCACGATCGTGGCTATCTGGTTGGGCGTCAGCGGCATCGATGACAGCGGCATGCGCTGATGCCCGAAGCGCGCCTCCGGGTCGGCGCCGATCATGCGCACGAGCCACGAGTTGCCGGGATCGAACGGCGCGACGCGAACGAACGCCGGACGCAGACGCGATGCGACTCCGACGAGGGAGTCGTGGGACACCGATGCGTGCAGCACCAGTCCCCCCTGCGCCGAGGCGAGTGAATGGCATCCGCCGATCGAGCAACGTCGGTCGAGAATCGGCTGGATGTCTGCGCCGAACGAGGGTGTCGCGACCACGACATCGGGAAGCCCAAATGCCGGATCCACTCCGGAGTCGAAGTCGGCACAGGCCGTCGCGAAAGCCAGCGACAATGCGATCCATCGCGAACCGCGAGCGGGAGTCGTGCGCCGCACTCCTGGCCTCCCACTCAGCGATTGTAATTGACGTCCACGCGAACCCGCACCGTCAGCAGGCTGCCCGGAGCATGGAAAAGCTCGCCACCGGCCGATGTCCGTCCACCTCCGTTCCAACTGGCGCCCGCGACGAGGAAGGGGCGAGTCGTTCGCATTCGAAGTATCGGATGATCGGTGTCCCGGCTTCCGTCCGCACGCTTCACGCCGATGTCGAACCGCACGTCATCGCGGCGAGCTCCGACTCCCACGAAGGGTGTCAGACCCCATGCACGCACAGGCCTGCTAACCAGCAGCTCTCCGGAAAGCTGTCGCGGTTCGAGGTGGTCATCGCTCTCGCGGGAGTGGCAGATCGCGCCGTAGTACAGCGCCTCCGACGGAGAGCCGCGCAGGAGATCGGCGTTGCAGGTGATCGCGCCGCGCGCCCGACCACCCGAAGCGGCCAGCCTTGGTGTGAAGCTCATCCCCATGTAGCCGAACATGGTCTTCGAGAGGGCGAGCCCATACAGATTCGCTCTCGCGTCGAACACCGGTACCGGAGGCACCCAGCTCGCCTCGATGCGAACCCCGCCGGGAGCGCTGAGCGATACTCGCGGGCGCGGGACTACGGGCGAAAGGTTCGACGACTCCGGCTTGTCGAGCCCCGCGGTGCGCTGCTCGCGGCTGAGGCGAGGGATATATCCCAGCTCGAGACCGATCCCGAGAGTCCAGCGCTCCTCTGCCGCCGCCGGGCCGACCGCGCTGAACGCGAGCGCAGCGGCGTAGAAGCCCATCAACCTCCCTTCGGGATCGTCTAACCGGTGGTGCTGCACCTCGCGCGGCTGTGCGGTCAGACCCGCCGGCAGGGCGAGCAGGATCAACGCCGCGGCGAGCCGCATGACGCGGGCGATTACGTGTGCCTATTCCGACGGGGCCGGACGCACGTCGATCTCCCCGACCATCGTGGGGTGTACGCCGCATTCGTAGCGGAAGAGCCCTGCCGTGGTGAAGGTACGGGTCTCGGTGGAGTTGGCCACCGGCTGCTGAATGTTCTCCGGCCGCCCGGTCGCCGTTTGGAAGATGACGCTATGCGCCAAGGCTCCGAAGTTCCACGTGATCGTTCCCCCGACGCGTACGAGGGCGGTCGAAGGAGTGAATCGGCTCTCTGGCGTCGCCTGCACGACGTTGGCCAGGGGAGCCTCGACCTCGACCTCGACCTCGGTGGCGGCATCGTTACAGCCTACGGCAATTGAAGAAACCAGTAGAACGGAAAGAAATCGCATCGATCCTCCAGGATCGTCGAGGCGGTAGGCGTGGGGATGTTCGGCCTTCCATAATAGGCTACGCGGCAGCCCGAGGGTACGACCGATCATATCCGTTTTGGCCCCGAATCATGCGGAAAGCACGCAGAAAAACTGTTGCTTTCGGGGCTCTGAGTCGTAGTACGAAAGAGGCGCTCTGGCAACCGACCGTCGCCCATAAATCTCGTCGAGGTACCCCTCGCATGATACCCCAGAGCCCGACCGGCGCGCCGCTCACCTCACAGCTGGTGACCCAGGCCCAGCTCAAGCGCGAGCGCCTGCGTTTCACCAACTTTCGCTTCGACCGCACTCCCTCCGGACGCTGCACCGTCGAGGTCGAGCTGGACTGGGTCGACGGCATTCGCGTCGTCGGCAAGGCAGAGGGACAATCGAGCCCCCTCGGCGACCTCCGAATTGCAGCCGAGGCAGCGCTCCACGCCCTGGAGCGTTTTACCGACCACGCAGTGCAATTCGAGCTCATTGGGATCAAGGCGCTGCGTGCCTTCGACGCGAACATCGTTATCGTCTCCGTCGGTGTCAAACGTGGTGACGGGCCCCGCCGCCTGCTCGGCTGCTATCTGGCCGAGGAGGACGCCGTTCGCGGTTCCGTCGTCGCCGTTCTCAACGCCACCAATCGAGTCCTGGGCAATTTCATAGCTACCCGCTGACGCGGACCCGGGGCGCCTGGCACGGTGTAGGCACCGGATCGATCGAGCACCCCCCCCGACGGTGATCTCGCCGGCGGCATTTCCGTTCCCCCGCACCGAGCCTTGATTCCGGTGCGCCGCATCGACCGAGAGATAAAGGAGTCGAAGTTGAAGGTCTCGACAATCGCCATTCGTGCAGCATCTCTCCTCGCGCTCGCTTCGTGCGCCCGCGCCACTCCGACACCCACGCCGAGTTCGGCGTCAGCCGCGAACACAGGCCGGATGTCCGAACGCCCCGCGGCCGTCGCGGGGGACAGCATCGAGGTCACCGCCGACGAGGTCACGAGGGAGGCAGTAGCGGTCTTTGGCGATTCCATCGGGGTGCCGGCGGACAGCGCGATCGTGGCCGGGGACGAGCCCAGCTGGGACATGGACGTTCGGTCGTACGAGACGCACGCGCGGGTGGAGCATTACGTGAACGCATTCAGCGGCGAAGCGCGGACACGCATCGCCGAACGCCTCGCCCTGGGGTCGCAGTACGAGCCGATGATCCGCGCGAAGCTGCGGGCCGCCGGCCTTCCGGAAGACATGTACTACCTGGCGCTGATCGAGAGTGGTTACTCGCCCGACGCATACTCGCGAGCCGCCGCGGTGGGTATATGGCAGTTCATGACCGCAACAGCAAAGGGCGCCGGCCTCCGCGTCGACTGGTGGATAGATGAACGCCGCCACCCAACACGGTCGACCACCGCCGCCGTGAAGCACCTGAGCTGGCTGAAGGATCAGTTCGGCTCACTCTACCTTGCTGCCGCTGCATACAACGGCGGATCAGGGCGTGTCTCGCGCGGGTTGACCCGCTACGCGGACGAGCTCGAGGGCACTTCCGGGGAAGACGTGTTCTTCGCGCTCGCCGAGCATGACTACCTGAGGCGCGAGACGAAGGACTACGTTCCGCAGCTCATCGCGGCTGCGCTGGTCGCGAAGGACCCGGCCCGCCACGGCCTGACCTTCGTTCCGCGCCCGCCATTCGAGTACGACTCCATTCAGGTCGGACCGTCAGTCCCGATAGCGGCAGTGGCTGCCGCCGCGGGGCTCGAGCTCGGAGAGGTGACCGCCCTGAACCCGCATATCCTTCGCGGCGTCACACCCCCCACGGGCACGGTCTGGGTCAACGTCCCGGTGGGTCGTGCCGTTGGGTTCCCCGCGGTCCTTGCAACGCTGCCTGCCGAAGCGCTCGAGCCCTTTCGGCGCGTCCCATCGCGGAAAGGGGAGACCTTCGCCGCCGTTGCCAAGCGACTCGGTCTCTCGAGCAAGCAGCTCGGGTGGTACAACCCGAACGATTCAAAGCGCAGGGGGGCGCTCAGGGCCGGCACAACGATCCTCGTGCCGAGTGCGGCGGTCGTGCGCGCCGCGCGCGACGTTCCCGATCCCGCCATCGAGATATACGGATCGAGCGCGGTCCGTCACATCGTGAAGCGCGGCGATACCCTGAGCGGCATCGCCAAGCGCTACCGTACGAACGTCGCAACGATCAAGCGGCTCAACCGCCTGCGCACGGATGCGATCTTCGCCGGCCAGTCACTGCGGGTCCGTTAGCGCCTGGCCTCGCGGCTCGACCTGGGCACCCATGACAGAAAAGCGGGGCGCGAAAGCGCCCCGCTTTTCCGTACACCCCTCGCCCCCCGGCGAGTCACTCCACCAGGCCCGTTCCCTCGTACCCCTTCAGGATGACCCGGTCATATCCATTCGCCGGATCCTGGCCGGCGGTGAGTGCATTCTCCACGGCTACCGGCCCGCGGTTGTAAACCAGCAACGCCAGCTTGAGATCGCCCTTGTAGCTCTTCATGAGCGATCTAAGGTAGCGGAATCCGATTCTGAGATTCGTCTCCGGATGGAAAAGCTCCTCGCGGGTAACGTCCCTGTCGAAATATCGGGCAGTCGGGAGCATCAGCTGGGTGAGGCCCAGGGCCCCGACGGGGCTTACTGCGCGCTCGTTGAACCGGCTCTCCAGGTTGACCAGGCGGAACGCCAGCTCGGGATCGATTCCCTCAGCGAGCGCCACCTCCTGAATGGTCGCGGCCAGATCGGCGCCGATTCCGTAACGGCTCGAGTAGGCGAACACCCGGTGCATTTTCTGAAGCTGGACGTTCGCCAGGTCGAGCTCGCCTCGGGCGTTCGAAAGCTCCGTCTCCAGTCGCCGAGTATCGTCCCCTAGCGAGAAGGAGAAGCCGGGCGCGCTGGCCAGGGCCACCTGCGGCTCCGGGCTTTCGGCCAGGACCGTAACAGCGCCCAAAGTCAGGACGCCAAGCAGCACCTTCTTCAGGCGCCTGAGTCGGCGCTCGCCATCTCCACGGTGCACATACGAACCACGAAGGTTTCGCATAAATATAGTCAGAATAATGAGTTACACGATCGAGAGCAGGACCCTCGCTCCGCCGCGCTTCCCCCAAGGGCAACGCCTATGCCATCAACCGCGCCTCCAGGTCCCGCTCTTTCCTCCCGACTTCTCCTCCAGTCGGATCTCGGAAATAACCATCCCCCTATCGTGCGCTTTTGCCATGTCATAAACCGTGACCAGCGTCACCATTGCTGCGACAATGGCTTCCATCTCCACCCCCGTCCTCGCGATCGTCCGCGCCTGCGACTGGACTCGCAGCCCGGGAAGCTCGCGATCGACACCCACATCCACCTGAACATCCGTCAGCGGAACCGGATGGCAGAGCGGAATCAACTCGGCTGCTCTCTTGGCCGCCATGATTCCGGCGACCCGTGCGACAGTCACTACGTCGCCCTTCGCTATCTGATTCCCCTCGATCAGGTCCAGAGTTCCCGGCGCCATCCGAATGAAGCCCGAAGCCCGGGCATGGCGGGGTGTCTCGGGCTTTGGCCCGACATCCACCATTCGGGCCTTTCCACTCTCGTCGACATGAGTCAGGTCAGCCATTCAGAATCTCGGTGAGCTCCGAAAGCAGGGTGGCGGTGATGAGCTGAGGGTTCACGTTCGCGCCGGCGAGGGTACGAGCGCGCTCGACGGACTCCACGGCCATGGTCGAGGCCAGGGCTCCGCGCTGGTCGCGCGCGACCTGATCCCGGGCTCGTGAATGAAGCTCGCGTGTGAGCGCGTCGAGCGTATCCGTGAAACCGGCTCGGGCCCTGGCGGCGCCCGCAGAGAGGGCGAGCGCGAGCCGATCGGCCGCCGATCCCGATCCCGTTGACAGCGATGCATCGAGCATCCGTCGGGCGCGACTTTGCGCACCGCCAGCGTCGGACCGGCCCATCAACGATCCCGGCGCGCCGGCGGCCAGTCGAATCAGGTCAGGCGTAGCGGTCGGCAGACCTGTCTCGGCAATCGCCTTCTTCACGCGGTCGTCGGCGATGAAGGCTCGCATCGCGTCATCGGAAATGTAGGGCACCCTGAGCGCCACGACGCGTGAGCGTATTGTCGGCAGCAGCGACCCCGGGACGCTCGACGTCAGGATGAGCGTCGTGTCCGCCGGTGGTTCCTCGAGAACCTTGAGGAAGGCGTTGGCAGCCGCTTCGGCACCTTCCTGGGGGACCATGCGCTCCGCGTCCCCGAAGATGTAAACCTTGCGGCGCGCAAGGGCGGGGGAGAGCGCTGCACTCCGCAGCATCGCCCGCACCGTTGCCACGTAGATCGCGTCGCTCCCGGAGGGAGCAGCGTAAAGCCCGCCAGCCGCCATTCGTTCGGCGATTGCGGAGCCATAATCGCTCGCGACCTCCTCGGCCGAGGCGTCGCCGTCGCGTGGGCGCGGGCGCGGAAAGATCCAATGGAGATCGGGGTGGGTGAGCGCGAGCGCGTAGCGGCAGGTCTGGCAACCGCCGCATGGCGGGCCTGGCTCGGCGCACAGCAGTCGCTGTCCGAGCCAGAGCGCGAGCCGTTGCTTGCCGACGCCCGGCGGGCCGTGAAGCAGCAGGGCCCCTGGCAGTGCCCCCCGATCGGCGGCGTCGGACAGCCTGCGTTGCAGAGCCTCATGGCCGTACAGCGGGATCAGGGACACGACGCAATATGGTCCGACCGGCTGGGGCTGGGAAGCACGGCAACCGCTGGATCCCGGGTTGCCCCATTAGGTTCTCCGGACCGGGTCCCGCGCCGTCTCAGGGGGACGAAGCTAGGAAGCTGGCTCCTCCCGCGGAGCGCGGTTTCTGAAGAGCGCACCAGCCGCCAGGATCTGGTCAGGGAGCCCGAGCAGCAGCGCGGCGTCCCCGGCTTCGACGGTGTCGGTGCCCGCAGGGTTCACCACGATCCTGTCGCTCTCTCGCTGGATGGCAACGACCGTCGCGCCGCTCCGGCCGCGAAGGTTCGATTCAAGGAGCGTGGATCCGGCGATCGCGCTGCCTTCCTCCGCCCTGTATACCTCCAGGGAGATGTTCGACAGGAACCTCTCGATCCCGACCGCCGACGTCGGCTCACGGGAAACCGACCGGAACGCCTTGTAGCCGCTCTGCCTGATCTCCTTGACGCTTCGGTCGATCTCGTCCCGCGGGACGAAATAACGCCTGAGAACCCGGGAGAAGATCTCGATCGATGTCTCGTATTCCTCGGTGACTACCTCGTCGGAGCCGAGGGAGAACAGCGGATCGACCTCGATGGTGTAGCGCGTCCGGGCGATGATGTGCACGAGGGTGTTGAGGCGCCGGATCGACGCGACGGTGGAGCTGGTGGCGGCCGAATCCGAGATCGCTATCACCACGACCCTGGCCCTCGTGATTCCCGCGTGCTCTAGAACCTCTGGGCGGCTCGCGTCGCCGTAGAGCATCGGCACCCCTCGATCGCGCTCTACACGCACCGTGTCCGGGTTCATGTCGATCGCGATGTACGGAATCCCGTTTCGGTCGAGCGCACGTGAAAGGTTCCTGCCGTTGAGCCCGAAGCCAATGATGATCACGTGATCGTCGAGCGACGGCGGCGCCATATCGTCGAAACCGGGCAACTCGCGCACCGCCGAGAAGCGCCGCGGTAGGTGCCGCTCGAGCCACGCTGCAACGGCGGGGGCCACAGCGTGCATCGCCGGCGTCAGTGCCATCGTCCCTACCGCCACCGCCAGGAAAAGCTGATACAGGCCATCATCGAGGAGATTGGCCTGGAGGCCGACTTTCGAGAGCACGAAGGAGAACTCGCCGATCTGCGCGATCGCCAGTCCGCAGATCACGGCCGAGCGAAGCGAGAATCCGAGCATCCACGACACTCCGGTGGTGACCATCGTCTTGACCGCGATTGTCGCAAGGATTGCCGTGATGACGAGCAGGGGATGAGCGATCAGGGTGCGAACGTCGAAGAGCATTCCCATCGACACGAAGAACAGGCTGTTGAATACCTCACGCAGGGGGAGCATCTCGCCGAGTGCTTGAACGGCGTACTCCGATTCCGAGATGATCAGGCCTGCGATGAACGCGCCGAGCGCGAGCGACAACCCGATCTGCGCCGACGCCCAGGCGGTTCCGACGCAGAGGAGGACGATCGTGAGCAGGAATACCTCGCGCTTCCGCGTGTTGACGACGATCTCGAGGATCCGCGGGACGACGAACCGCGCGGCGATGATCGCCGCGGTGATAAAGAGCATCGCCTTGAACGCGACCCAGAGTATCGTGATCGGCTCTCCGCCCGTACCTCCCAGGTAGGGGGTGAGCAGGACGAGCGGGACGATGCAGAGGTCCTGGAAGATCATGATCGCCAGGGCGCCCCGCGCCGGCGGCGTCGCCATCTCACCGCGGTCGGCGAAGAGCCTGAGCACTATGGCCGTGCTGCTCAGCGCAACGAGCATTCCAAGGAACACGGACACCGGCCAGCCGAGTCCGGCCAGCCTGGCAAGCACCATCGTCGCGGTCAGGGTGAGCCCGAGCTGAAGTCCACCGCCGATGAAGAGAAACTTCCTGATCCGCATTAGCTGCTGGATCGAGAATTCGATTCCGACGGTGAAGAGCAGGAGCACGACGCCGATCTCGGCGAGAGCCTCCACCTCGTGTACGCCTCGTATGAGCCCGAATCCGTAGGGCCCGCACAGGACGCCGGTGATCAGGAAACCGACGATCGGCGGTATCTTCGCCCGGTGGAACAGGACGACGACCGCGACGCCGAGCCCGAAGAGAACGAGGAGGTCGCGGAGAACGTTCAGCTCGGGCACGTATCCTCCGTGATCATGAAGTGGCCGCTCCCTTCGAACGCTGCGCGCGGCGATCGCGTCCGGCTCATCGCTCGTCCAGGGTTCTCTCGCGGCCCGCGCGAACGTCAGCGATCATTCGGCGCTGCACGTAGATGACGAAGGATCACCCCCCTGCTCGCCTTCCGAACCATCCCGTGGAAATCACCGAAACCGAGAGCAAGTCCGCCGCCAACCGAAGATCGGGGCGGGAGCGCAGACATCTGCCTTCGCGGCGGGAGCGCTGGCTTCCGCGGTTCGCATTCTACTCGCATCTGTGGCTCGGGGTCCTATTCACGGTGGTCCTGCTGGTCATCTCGATCACCGGGATCCTGCTGAACCATAAAAGAGGGTTGAACCTCATGCCGCAGGTCGAGCATGCGCCGACCGGTGAGTTCTCCGCGGCGCTCTCGCTCGACGAGCTCGCGGTTCGCGCGCTGCGTGCCGCTGGAGACAGCGGAGCCCCGGCGGCAGCGATCGATCGAATGGATGTGCGGCCGCGCGATGGATTGATCAAGGTGCGCCTTCGAAACGCGACCTCGACGGAGGTGACGCTGGACCTGACCGACGGTAGGGTGCTGCACATGGGAGATCGCGGCGATGTGTTCCTGGAGAAGCTGCATTCGGGAGAAATCTTTGGGTCGCAGGGAGTCCTTCTCAGCGACGCCGGGGCTGTAGCGCTGACCATTCTTCTCATTACGGGATACTGGTTGTGGCTCAGGCCACGGTGGCGAAGATGATGGGACGGCTCGCACTCCTTTCCGGACTGTTCGTCGTGCCGGTTTTCCTTCTCTGGGCCGGTCATCAGTGGCGCTACAAGGGAGCGAGAATGCGTGGGGCGTTCTGGGGTGGGCTGATTGCGCACAGCGTCGCCGCGCTGCTTGCGACGGGCGCTGCATTATACCGTCCCGCCGAGTGGGATGGAGGCGACCTGTGGCGCGGGTTCATCGGCTTCTGGTCGATGCTCGTTCTCTTCGCGATCGGAGCGGTGGCCGGCGCGATGATCAATGGACGCGCGGATCGGGCGGACCCGGGAGGAGGGGAATGAAGCTGCGATACACCGGACTTCTGCTCCTGGCGGTCGCGGAGGCAGGCTCCGCTCAGCAGCGGGTCAGGGCCCGCGAGTTGGGTGTCGCTCCGGGCGTCTTTCAGCCGGGGACGCTGAACTCGATCACCGACGTGGCGGGAGTTCGGGTGGGTCAGGTGACGGTGATCGAGGGGGATTCCGTGCGCACGGGGGTGACGGCAATTCTGCCGCACGGGGGCAATGCATATCGCGAGCGAGTACCGGCGGCGCTGCATGTCGGCAATGGATTCGGCAAGCTGCTGGGCGCCACTCAGCTTGGCGAGCTGGGAGAACTGGAGACTCCGATCCTCCTGACGTGCACGCTGTGCGTCTGGAAGGCTGCCGAC
This sequence comes from Gemmatimonadaceae bacterium, assembly GCA_041743365.1. Classification (GTDB taxonomy): domain Bacteria; phylum Gemmatimonadota; class Gemmatimonadetes; order Gemmatimonadales; family Gemmatimonadaceae; genus JANPKQ01. The sequence continues at coordinate 2,302 of JBGTMW010000443.1, read as the reverse complement.
GCGATGGTCGAGTGGCTGCTCGGCCTGCCCGACATGGGCGGCGTTCGATCGATAAACCCGGTGGTTGCCGAAACCAACGATGGCGGCCTGAACGCGATCAGGGCGCGGCCGATCAGCGCGGAGCACGTGCGGAGCGCATTGACGACTGCCAGCGCGGGGGCCGTTGCCGAGGGAAGTGTGGGGGCAGGCACCGGGACAACCGCGTTCGGCTGGAAGGGCGGGATCGGTACCTCATCGAGAAAGCTGCCGGCTTCGCTCGGCGGGTGGACCGTCGGGGTTCTGGTGCAGTCGAACTTCGGCGGCGTCCTGCAGATGCTCGGTGCTCCGGTCGGGAGAGAATTGGGACGCTATTCGTTCCGGACGGACACGACGCGCGACCAGGGCGACGGATCGATCATCATGGTCGTCGCCACCGATGCGCCGTTGTCGGACAGGAATCTCCAGCGGGTGGCCGCCCGCGCCATCATGGGCCTCGCGCGAACCGGGTCGTCCGCGTCGAATGGGTCGGGCGATTACGTGATCGCGTTCTCGACAGCGGAGAGCGTTCGCCGGCCCTTCGACGCGCGCCGCCTGACGACCACGGAGCTTGCGAACGAGGAGATGTCCTCCGTATTCCAGGCCACGGTCGAGGCGACTGAAGAGGCCATCTACAACTCGCTGACCATGGCGACCGCCGTGTCGAGTCGGGGGCGGACCGTGGAGCCCCTGCCGCTCGATCGGGTCAGGGAGATTCTCGCGAGGTACGGAATTCGGGCGCCTGCCAGGCGCTGACGGCTCCGTCGCGGCAGGCCAGCAATCCCTTCCGAATCGATTTCGTGATCCGAGGCACAGTTCGTGAGTGCATCGGGTGAGCGGATCGATCATCCGCTGCGGACAAACCGAGGAGGGATAATGACGTCGAAACTGCAATCGCGGACCGTTCTGTTCATCGCGACCGATGGAGTGGAGCAGGTCGAGCTGACGGAGCCGTGGAACGCGCTGAAGGCGGAGGGGGCGGAGCTGACACTCGCCTCGCCGGAGCCGGGGAAGATTCAGGCGGTCCGGAAGATGGAAAAGGGGGACAACTTCCCCGTGGACAGGACCCTCGAGCAGGTGAATGCATCAGACTTCGACGCGCTCGTGCTTCCCGGGGGGGTCGCGAATCCCGACACGCTCCGCATGGACAAGCGGGCTGTCGCGATCGTCAGGGAGTTTTTCGAGGCGGACAAGCCGATCGCCGCGATCTGCCACGCGCCATGGCTGCTGGTCGAGGCCGACGCCGTGCGAGGTCGGACGCTGACCTCATGGCCGAGCCTTCAGACCGACATTCGGAATGCCGGTGGCACCTGGGTGGACAAGCAGGTGCAGGTCGACCAGAAGCTCATCACGAGCCGCAAGCCGGATGACCTGCCTGCGTTCTGCAAGCGGATCGTCGCCGACTTCGCGGCCTCGATGCGGGAGGACAGGATCGATGCGATGGGCGAGCAGTCATTTCCCGCGAGCGATCCACCGCCGGGTCCCGCCGCGATCGGACACGATCGGGGCGGGTCCGAAGCGCGGCCCTGACCTGGATTCCTGTTCGAGTCTCCGGGCGAGGCGCGCGGCTCAGCGCTTCGCCCGCGGAATGGCGAACTTCTCCGCGGTGTGGGTCTCGGAGAACCGAACGACCTTCGAATCGATCAGGCCCGCCGCGCGTCCGGCCGTCATCACGGCGCGTTCCGTCATGCGCGTATGCGCCTTCGGGCGAATGATCCATATCGCGCCGGTGGGTGTGAGGGCGGCCATCAGCGAAGGGAGCTGAAGGAGTGCCTCGGTGTTTTCCGCGGCCAGGAAGATCAGGTCACAGGGCGTGTCGGGCAGCTCGTCGGCGATGGTGACGCCGCGCTGAAGGAGCCGATCGCGGAAATCGGCGTCGGTGACTCCGATTAGGACCACGAGCTTGCCAGCGGCTATGCCCAGCTTGTCGAGCACGCTCCTGGGGTTGCGGATGCGATCTGCCCACTGCTCGGCGTAGACGCCAAGCTCGAAATCGGCGTTGCCGCCCGGGTATCCCACCGAGAGGACGCCCTGTCGTGTTTCGAGCGACGTGATGTCGCGGTAGGGAATCGAGAGGCGTACGTCGCCGCGGAAGACCAGGTCTTCGGCCTCGAGCAGTGCTCGCCCGTGTGATGCCTTCCCCTCGATGGTCGCGTTACATCGAACTTCCTGACCCATGAGCGGGGCCTAGCGGCGCTTGCCGCGTGCCTTGCGGCGCGCAGGACGGGCTGCGCGCTTCGTGCGCCCGCCGGTTTTCGAGCCGGCCTTTCGGCGTGATCCGCCACGT
>JBGTMW010000442.1:0-3894 GCA_041743365.1 Gemmatimonadaceae bacterium | reverse complement strand
GGATCAGGTCATCTCGCAGCTCGCGACGGCGCGTGCTGCATCGATCCGTCGCGGCCTGGCTACGCGCTTCCACGCGGAGAACGGCGCCGTCTGGATCACGGTCCAGAACGCGCCGGCCGACCCGAACTTCACGCAGCTGGGGTCGCGCCAGGAGCTCGCCGAGATGCTCGGCGTGACGCTGAACGTCAGCGCCAATGCCGACACGATCCAGTTCGACGGGCGCGGTTTCGCGAAGCTGGCAGGCGGATCCGGAAAGATTCGCGTCGCCAATGGTGTCACTCAGGATTCCGTCTGTGTCACGCGCCTCGGCGCGGTACTGAAAGGAGGCTGTCTATGATGTGCGCGAGCAGGCGGGTTCGTCGGCGCCGGAGTGATCGGCGCGGCTTCTCGATACCGGAGCTCCTTGCGGCAGTGGTGATCCTTGCGATCGGCGTGCTGGGCCTTGCAGGCTCGAGTGCGGTGATGTCGCGACAGATGACCGCCGGCGCCCAACAGACAGTGGCTTCGCAGGTCGCGGAGTCGAGGTTCGAATCCCTGCGCGGCCGGGCATGCGCGGGCCTCGTCAATGGAAACGCGGATACGCGAGGTGTCAGGGAATCATGGGTCGTCACGCCGACCGCCAACAACACTGTGCGTGCCGAGGTCACCGTCTCCTTCACGGCCGGCCAGTCGCAGAAGGTGCGCGTCTACACGAGTGGGCTCACATGCTGATGAATGGTGGCGGGACGGCCTTGGGCCGACGCGGATTCTCGATGGCGGAGCTCATGGTGGTGATCGTGCTGCTCGGCATCGTGATGGGGTCGCTGGTGCAGGTCATTACCCGGCAGCAGCGCTTCTATAGAGGTGCGCGAGAGATCATGGAGACCCGCGGCAGCGTGCGGCAGGGGATCGAGGTCCTGCGAGCGGAGCTGCGTGGCGCCTCCTCGGTGGGCGGGGACTTCTATCCGAACCAGCTCAACGAGACATCCATCGAGTTCAGGTCCACCACCGGCTCGAGCATCATCTGCTCGATACCGGTCATCGGTGGCACGACCTTCGTCGTTCCGCCGGCGGGACAGCTCGGCAGCATCGCCGCTCCGGGAGGTGTGCTCTCGATGTGGCGCGATGCCCCGCAGGTCGGCGACTCGATCCTGATCTACGATACAGGCGCGGCGACGAGCTCGGGCGACGATGCGTGGGTTCCGATGCGATCGATCACTTCGGTAACGCCTCTCGTGGGCGCGTGCGGCGGTACGCCGTTCGTGACCGCGGATGATGCCTTGAAGACGGGCTACACCATCACCGTGACGCCGGCGCTGACGATAACGATCCCCGTCGGTACGCCCATTCGCGTATTCCGACGCGTTCGCTACGAGCTGTTCCAGGCGAGCGACATGAGATGGTACCTCGGCTTCAGCGAGTGCCATCCGTCGCGGAGCCCGACATGCTCGGCGCTCGACGTGGTGAGCGGGCCGTACAGGCCGCCCTCCCAGGGCGGCCAGAGCGGCGTGGGATTCTACTACTTCGATGTGAATGGCGCCCCGACGACGAATCCGGCGCTCCTTGCGCGGATCGACGTCGCCGTGCGCGGCGAGAGCGAGCAGGTGACCTCGCCGACCGCGGCACAACCGTACTTCCGTGACAGCTCGCGCGTGGCGATCGGCCTGCGGAATCGCAATTGATCCCCCGAGGAGGAGTGGATATGCGTACCAAACTGACCAATCGTCGAGGGATGGCTCTGGCAATCGCCATCTTCGCGATCGTGCTCATAGGAGCGATGGTGACGGGCGCGTTCTTCGTCTCGACCCAGGAGTTCCGGATCGGCGCGAATTCCCTGGTTCAGGCGCGCTCCCTCTCGGCGGCCGAATTCGGCCTGTCGGAAACGCTGGCGAACTGGTCTGCGACACAGTCCGGAATGGGCGAGGGTAACACGCTCAGCCGCCAATGGCTCGACCAGAACGGCGGTACGGCGGTCGTCCGTGTCACTCGACTGAATCAGCGCGCGTTCTCGGTGGTGTCGCACGGTTCCGCGGGAGCGGGCAACTCGACCGCAGCGCGGCGGCAGCTCGCGATGCTTCTGCGCATCCGCATGCCGGAGATGGGCTTCCTCGGCGCACTCACGGTGCGTGGAAGCACGAAGCTCGGCGGCAGCTCGTTCATAGACGGCAACGACCACAATCCCTCGGGCTGGAGTTGCCCTGCGCTCGGCGCGGCGATGCCAGGCGTGGCGATCAGCGATCCAAACCTCATCTCGTTTTCGGGGTGCAACAATAACAGTTGCGTCAGCGGCTCCCCCAAGATTCTCCAGACCCCGCTCGCCAATTCGGACGATACGTACTTCAAGTACGGCGACGTTCCATGGGCGGAGCTCACCGCAGCGGCGAACAAGATCTACACAGGGGGCCAGACGTTGAATGGAATCGGGCCGGCGACGACCGGTGGGGCATGCAACACCGCCGCCCAGAGCAACTGGGGCGACCCGGGCACGGATCGCACGACGCCCTGCGCGACGTATTTCCCGGTCATCTACTCTCAGGGTGACCTCAAGATCACTGGAGGAAGGGGCCAGGGGATTCTCCTGGTCGATGGTGATCTGGAGGTGCAAGGCGGCTTCATGTTCTTCGGGCCCGTCATCGTGAAGGGCCATCTCAAGACGGCAGGCACCGGCGGACACTTCAACGGTGGCGTGATGGCCGCCAACGTGGACCTCGAGCAGAACACGGTTCTCGGTAACGCCGTCGTGAACTTCTCACGGTGCGCGATCTACCAGGCGACGATCAACAGCGCCGTTCCGCAGAAGATGATGGAGCGGGCCTGGGTCGACATGATGTGACGCCGGTGAGGCTGAACGTGGAACGGGCCGGACGAGCAATCGTCCGGCCCGTTCCGTTTTCCGGATCGCCGGACGGACGGCGGATGGGGGGTAGCCTTCAGGGGAAAACGAATCGGCCGCGGATGAACGCGGACGAACGCGGATACAGCAAAGGCAGAAGCAAGAGCCAAAGCAGGAGTCCAAAGCAGGCGCAGGAACAGGCACCCGGAACAGGCAAGCGGGGAGATGAACGAGCAGAAGGAAATGAATCGCGGGCGGGCTGCTTCGAATCTCCTCGCGGGAATGCCACCACTGCGACTCTTCGACGTCAGCGCCCCGGCACCAACGCGCGAGTTATCCGCGTTGTCCGCGTTCATCCGCGGCCGCAGTCAATTCGGCTCTGATCGCCGGCGCCGTGTGCGAACGACCGCGGCGATGTCGCTCTGCGCCGGGGTCCAGCACGCCATGAAGGTCGTCCATGGTACGCGTTGGTCCGCGGCTGGCCCGGCCCTCACGAGCTCGGATCACCCAGCGTATCAAACCGGCAGAGCGCCTCCTGGCGCCAGGGCCGCGGCTCGCCGCAGACGGCCTATCGCGCCTTCTCCACCTTCCAGAAGTCGATGCCGCCGGCCATCTGCCCCACATCCACGGACGCCACCTTGCGCAGCGCGCCGAGGTCAATGATGTCCACCGTGCCGGGTTCCGAACCCACGCCTTCCACCGAGATGAAGGCATACCGGTCGTCGGGCGAGATCGCGACGCCGTGCACGATGGGTCGCGTGGTCGGGATGCGCGCGATCTCCCTGCCAGCGCCAAGATCGATTACCGAAACCGACCTGCCGCGCTTGTTCGTCGTGACGAGACGGCGGCCGTCGCTGGTCACGGCGAGGTTATAGGCGCCGTCACCCGCGGGAATGCGCCGGGTCATCTTCCAGCTCGCGGCGTCCACCTCGACGACATCGCTGGACTTGTTGCACGCGACGTAGACGTGCCGGCCGTCCGGCGCGGGCGCGGCCCACGTCGGCGAGCACGTGGTGTTCGCGGCGTGCGCGGCATCCATTCCGTGCCCCGCCCCATCATGCGCTGCCGCCCCCGGCGGCACT
>JBGTMW010000441.1:0-3777 GCA_041743365.1 Gemmatimonadaceae bacterium | reverse complement strand
ACCAACGACCTGAGCGCGGTCCGGATGGCGGCGGGCCCGGCGATCATGTACCTGGTGAACACCATCGCGGGCGGGCTCTTCGCGCTGTACTTCATGCTGCTCATCGACAGGAAGCTCACGCTCATCGCGCTGCTTCCGATGATCCTGCTGCCCGTCCTGATGGCTCGCGTCGGCAGCGCCATCCACAAACGGTTCGAGGCCGTGCAGGAGCACTTCAGCACGATCACGACCCGGGCGCAGGAGAACCTCGCCGGCACTCGGATCGTCCGCGCGTACAGGCAGGAAGCGGCCGAGGTCGTGCGGTTCGGCGCGATGAACGAGGAATACCTCAGTCGCAACATGGAGCTTGTGAAGCTCTGGGGGATGATGAATCCGCTGTTCGGGCTCCTCGCCGGACTGGGCGCGGCGTTCGTGCTCGGCGCCGGCGGCAGCCTGGCGGTCCGCGGAGTGATCAGCGTCGGCGACTTCGTCGCCTTCGGGTTTTACCTGGCCATTCTCACCTGGCCGCTCATCGCGCTCGGGTGGGTGATCAATCTCTTCCAGCGCGGCGCCGCCTCGATGGCGCGGCTGAACCAGATACTCGACGCCGAGCCCGGAATTGCTTCGCCCGGGGAGGCGCGGACGCTGCCCCCGGCGGCGGCCGGCCGCTCGCTGGAGTTCAGGGGGGTGGGATTCCATTACCCCACCCTCGATGAGAATCCGGTTCGGTGGGTGCTTCGCGACATCTCATTCAACCTTCCCGCCGGGGAGACCCTTGGAGTCGTGGGCGCGACCGGCAGCGGCAAGAGCGCGCTCATGGATCTCGTCCCGCGGCTCCACGACGCGCAGGAAGGAGACATTCTCATCGACGGCATTCCGATCCGGGAGCTGGCCGTGGATGTGCTGCGTCGCGAGACCGGCTTCGTCCCGCAGGAGAGTCTGCTGTTCAGCGACACCATCGGAGCGAACCTCGCCTACGGCACCGACGACCCCGATGCAGCGCGGTGGGCGGCGCGGGTGGCGCAGCTCGACGCGACCATCGCGTCGTTCCCGGGTGGGTTCGACACGATGCTAGGCGAGCGCGGGATCAACCTGTCGGGAGGCCAGAAGCAGAGGGCGGCGCTCGCCCGGGCTCTGGCGCGGAAGCCGAGCATCGTCCTGCTCGACGATGCGCTTTCGGCGGTCGACACCCAGACGGAGGCGGAGATTCTCGGCGCGCTCCAGGGGGCCCTCGCAGGCCGCACGGCGGTCATCGCATCGCACCGGATCAGCGCGATCCGGCACGCCTCCTGGATCATCGTCCTGGATGAGGGGCGCATCGTGGAACAGGGTCGGCACGCGGATCTGCTCGAGCGCGGGGGACGGTACTGGACCCTGCTGCGCCGGCAGCAGCTGGTGGAGTCGATCGAGAATGAGGGCGGGACGTTGGCATCCTCCGGAGCGGACGGTACGTTATCCGCATGATTGCATCCGATGTCGGCGAAGCGCCCGAGGATCGGCAGCACGAGCTCGACCCCCAGATCCCCGAGTTCGCCGCGAGGATCATCGGCGAGCTCCAGTCGCGCGACGCTCTCAAGACCCAGTTCCTGGCGAACATCTCGCACGACCTCCGAACACCGCTCACGGCGATCATTACCCACGCCGAGATCCTGCGCGACGGGATCGTCGGCGAGCTGACGCCGCGGCAGCTCGACAGCGTCTCCGGTATCATCGGCGGCGGGCGCCAGCTGCTACAGATGGTGGGCGAGATCCTCACCTATGCTCGCGGTGCGGCCAACCAGCTCGCGCTTTCGCTTTCCGACTTCGCGCTCATGGATGTCATCCTCCAGGTGACGTCGCTCAACGAGTCGCTCGTCGCGCGAAAGGGGCTCACGCTCAACGTGGATGTTCCGCCCGAGCTGCCGCGAATGCTCGCCGACCGCGAGAAGATCACGCACGTCTTCAGCAACCTGCTCGGCAACGCGATCGAGTTCACCCCTGCCGGTGGCCGCGTGTGGATCACCGCACGCTTCGATGAGCCCGATCGCCTGGTCGTCGAGGTCGGCGACACCGGAATCGGGATCGCGGCCGAGCACCACGAGCTCGTGTTCCGCGAGTTCGCCCAGGTGGATGCATCGGCGTCGCGCCGTCATCACGGGACGGGACTCGGTCTGACGATCGCGCGGAAACTCGTCGAGCTGCATCGGGGCCGGATCTGGGTCGAGAGCGACCTGGGACGGGGGAGCCGATTCGTCTTCACGCTCCCCTTCCGTCAGCCCGACTGACGGGACGTTGCAGTGCACATCCTGCTGGTGGAAGACAGCGCCCTCGTGAGTGACGCGATGCGAGTCCTCCTCGAGGCCGCCGGCCACCGCGTGACCCACGCCGCCAGCGCCGCCGACGCCATAACCGCCGCCACCGCCGATGCGCCCGACCTGATGCTCCTCGACCTGGGGCTCCCGGACGCCGATGGTCTCACCGTACTCACGACGCTGACCGAGAGGAACCTCGCTCCCCGCCGCACGGTCGCCCTCACCGGCGACAACGACGACGCCACACTCGCACGATGCCGCGCCGCCGGCTGCCACGAAGTTCTACTCAAGCCGGTACCAATCAGGGAATGGGCAACCAAACTGTCTTCGTGGCTTCCGTGAGTTGTACTGCGTACGGGACTGCGAACCCAGTACTGCGTGCGTTTCCAGCACTGCTTACTGCGCACGCACTTCGTACTACGCACTGCGTGCCGGGCTGCGTACGGAGTACTGCGTACGCCTCCTGCGGCGAAAGGGCGGAGGTCAGGGCGCGGCCCGGCCGGTTCGCCCTTCAGGTACCCCCGTACTCGGTACGCAGTCCGTGCGCAGTACGCAATGCCCGAGACGTACGAAGTACTCCGTACGAAGTGCGTGCGCAGTACGCAATGCCCGAAACGTACGAAGTACTCCGTACGCAGTTCCCTACAATCTGGACTTGAGGAATTCCGGCGTGAGGGCTTGCAGGTACGTTGCAAGGATGGTGAAATAGTTCGTTACGAGCAGAATCCCGATTACTACCATCAGGGCTCCCGAGAACCGCTGCACCAGCACCATCTTGGTCCGGAAGCGCGTGAAGAAGTCCAGGAAGTGCTGGAGCGCTACCGCGGCAAGAAGAAAGGGTATCGCCAGGCCTAGGGAGTACGCACTCAGGTGGAGCATTCCCGTCGAGAAGTCGGCGGAGCCCATGGTGACCGTGAGGATGGAGCCGAGGATCGGGCCGATGCAGGGCGTCCAGCCGGCACCGAACGCGATGCCGACGAGTAGAGTGCCCAGATAGCCCACAGGCTTTGTGGCGAGGTGCAGGCGACGCTCGCGCGAGAAGGCGTCGATCCTGAATATTCCCAGGAGGTAGAGGCCGAAAACGATGATGAGCACCCCGCCGATGCGCGTGATCCATCCCTCGTACGCGCCGAGCACCCGGCCCAGCGCCGTCGCGCCGGCGCCGAGAAGGATGAAGATCGTCGAGAAGCCGACGACGAACAGCAGGGAGTGAACGAGCGCCGAGCGGCGCGCGTGATGGACATCTTCGAGGCTCATTCCCGTGATGAAGGTGATGTAGCTCGGGATGAGCGGCAGGACGCACGGTGAGAGGAAGCTGAGGAGGCCCGCGGTGAAAGAGACGGTCAATCCGAACGACGTTGCGCCTTCCATGACCTCTCCGATGGTGGAGCGTCGTTCGCGCAAGCGCGCGGGTCCGCTGCTCCGGTGGTATTACGACATGAAGTTCCGGGCCTTCCGGCGCGAGCGCCGCCCGCGCGACGAGCGGCGCGGCCTGATCATGCTCCAG
>JBGTMW010000440.1:0-1978 GCA_041743365.1 Gemmatimonadaceae bacterium | reverse complement strand
GCCCTTCGTCGTGCGCCTGCGCGCGCCGCGCGACGGCGAGACCACCGTCGAGGATGCGGTGCAGGGCAGCGTCACCTGGAAGAACGCGACGCTCGACGACCTGGTCCTGCTGCGCTCGGACGGCATCGCGACCTACATGCTCGCGGTGGTGGTCGACGATCACGACATGGGCGTGACCCACGTGATCCGCGGCGACGACCACCTGACCAACGCCGCCCGCCATTCGCTGATCTTCCGCGCCATGGACTGGCCCGTGCCGGTGTTCGCCCACGTCCCGCTGATCCACGGCCCCGACGGCGCCAAGCTCTCCAAACGCCACGGAGCGCTCGGCGTCGATGCCTACCGCGCGATGGGCTATCCGGCCGAGGCGATGCGCAACTACCTCGCGCGCCTGGGCTGGAGCCACGCCGACGCCGAGTTCTTCACCACGCGCGAGGCGATCGAATGGTTCGACCTCGGCCACCTCGGCAAGGCCCCCGCGCGATTCGATCTCGCCAAGCTGGAGAATCTTTCCGGCCAGCACATCCGGGCGATGGACGATCCTGCGCTGCTGACTGAACTCGAAGCTTTTCTCGCAGTGCAAAATCGCCCCGCACTCACCGATCGCCAGCGCAGCCAGATCCTCCAGGCAATGCCAGAGCTGAAGTCTCGCGCGAGAACCTTCCCGGAACTTATTGACATGGCTCACTTCATTCTGGGGCGGAGGCCTTTCGTGCCGGACGCCGCGGCTGCAAAGGCGCTCGCTACGGTATCCCATGGTATGCTGAACAATTTGACTTCGCGCCTGCAACATGCTATCTGGACCGCGGACGAACTGGAGACGGTCGTCCGCGACTTCGCGGTCGGCGAAGGCCTGGGACTGGGCAAGGTTGCGCAACCGCTGCGCGCAGCGCTGACCGGCCGGGGTGTGTCTCCGGGCGTTTTCGACATGCTGGAAGTACTCGGTCGCGAAGAAAGCCTTGCGCGGATCTCCGATTGTGCGGAGACCCTGCCGGCGGGACACTGAAGGCCCGGTCGCGACCGATACGTGCACAAGGATCGGAGCGCCCGTTTGGACGGCGCCGAGCAACAGGGAACGACGCATGACCAATCAGTCTCACAACACCGCTAAGCTCACCATCGGCGACAAGACCCTCGAGCTCCCGATCTACAAGGGCACCATCGGGCCCGACGTGATCGACATCCGCCGGCTCTACACAGAAGGCCATGTGTTTACCTACGACCCCGGCTTCACCTCGACCGGCGCGTGCGAGAGCGCCATAACCTACATCGACGGCGACAAGGGCGAGCTGCTCTATCGCGGCTACCCGATCGAACAGCTCGCTGAAAAATCGCACTTCCTCGAGGTCTGCTACCTGCTGCTCTACGGCGAGCTGCCCAGTGCCGCCCAGCTGGAGGACTTCGAGAGCCGCGTCACCCGCCACACTATGCTCCACGACCAGATATCGTACTTTTTCCGTGGGTTCCGCCGCGACGCGCATCCCATGGCGATCGTCTGCGGAGTGATGGGCGCGATGTCGGCGTTCTACCACGACTCGACCGACATCAACGATCTGTGGCAGCGCGAGGTCGCCTCGATCCGCATGATCGCCAAGATGCCGACGATTGTCGCCTGGGCCTTCAAGTATTCGGTCGGCCAGCCGTTCGTCTATCCGCGAAACAGCCTCGACTACGCCTCGAACTTCCTCAACATGTGCTTCTCGGTACCGGCCGAAGACTATGCCGTGGATCCGATCCTCAGCCGCGCGATGGACCGGATCTTCACCCTGCACGCCGACCACGAACAGAACGCCTCGACCTCGACGGTGCGGCTCGCCTCGTCCTCGGGCGCCAATCCGTTTGCCTGCGTCGCCGCCGGCGTCGCCTGCCTGTGGGGGCCGGCCCACGGCGGCGCCAACGAGGCCGCTCTCAAGATGCTGGAGGAGATCGGGACCGCCGACCGCATCCCTCACTTCGTGGCGAAGGCGAAGGACAAGAA
>JBGTMW010000439.1:0-7803 GCA_041743365.1 Gemmatimonadaceae bacterium | reverse complement strand
GGTCAGCGCCGAAGTGATGGACGCGGTCGCGGTCGTCACGGCCAGCCCTCGCGAGCGCGCATCGACGATCGAGTAGGTCCAGCCCGCGACGAACAGCGACACGAGCAGGCCGGCCACGACGTTGAAGATCCGCTCGGTTCGCGCGTCGACGCCAGCGCGGTGCCACCGGCTGCGCGGCCGGGCAGGAAGCGGCAGGGGCCTATGGTGGGAAGGGCGAGATGTCATGGGTTCACCGGGAGCAATGCACCAACCGTACGCGGCCGACGACAAGTGACGGTTCCGGGCCGGTGGATCCCATGAGTCCATGCCCCACGACCTGCCGTGATGGCACTATCCTCGCGACACGAAGCACGTTCGCCAGCTGATCGAACCCCTCGGAGAACCAAAATGGCACATACACTTCCGCCTCTTCCGTACGCTCCGGATGCTCTGGAGCCGCATATCGACGCCCAGACCATGCAGATCCACCATGGAAAGCATCATCAGGCGTACGTGAACAACCTGAACACCGCGCTGGAAAAAGCCCCGGAGCTTCAGAAAAAATCCCTGGAAGACCTGCTTAAGGATCTCGCCTCCGTTCCAGAGGCGATTCGCACCGCGGTTCGCAACAATGGCGGCGGTCACTGGAATCACTCGATGTTCTGGCAGATCATGGCGCCGAAGGGCGGCGGCACGCCGAGCGGAACCATCGGCGATGCGATCACGAAGTCGTTCGGCGGGTTCGACAAGCTCAAGGAGCAGTTCGCAGCCGCTGCCGGCGCACGCTTCGGGTCGGGGTGGGTCTGGCTGGTCGCGGACCGCGGCGGAGCGCTGAAGATCGAGAGCACGCCGAACCAGGACAATCCGCTCATGGAAGGAAGGAAGGCGGTCATGGGACTCGACGTATGGGAGCACGCCTACTACCTGAAGTACCAGAACCGGCGGCCTGACTACGTGACCGCGTGGTGGAACGTGGTCAACTGGCAGGAGATTTCGAAGCGCCTCGACGCAGCACGCTGAGGGAGGGAGCTCCTAACTGACAAGGCCCGTTTGGGTCGAAGTCAGCCGAGAGATGCACCCCGATCTCGGTTCGGGTACACCGCTGAAAACGGAGTGGACAGTCAACAGCGTTCAGTTTTCAGTCTACTGACCACTGAAAACCGTCCGCTGTAAACTCCGTTTCCAGCTCATTTCCCCTTTTCAGCGCGATAACCCTCCTCTCCGGCATCGCCGTCGACGTCGGTCAGCGGGGCGGCGCTGCGCTCGGGTTCAGTCCCGCTCTTTCGTGCCTCGCGCTCGGCTGCAAGCCGCGCCATGCGCTGCTCGATCCGAAGCTTCGCGGCGAGCGCTGCGCGCTCGCTTGCGGTGAGTCCCGGCGGGCCTTCGATCTCATCCACCGGTACGCCATCGTGCGCGTCGTCCTCGATGATCGCGGCCGCGTGCGCCTCACGCTGTCGAATGCTGCCCGCCACGAGGTCGTCGATTCCACCCTGGCCGGGAAAGTCCTCCGTTGCCCCCGGCCTGCGCTCCCCCGCGATCTTCCCGAGCAGGGGAGGCGTGATGAAGGTAGTCACCAGCACCATCAGCATCAGGGCGCCGAACAGGTCGGGCCCTATGGCGCCGGAGGCGAGGCCCATCTGCGCGAAGATGAGGCCGACCTCGCCACGCGGGACCATCGCAACTCCCACCAGCAGCTTGTTGCCGGTGAACCACCACGGCGCGTAGCCCGCAATCACCTTGCCGAACACGCCGACGACTATAAGTGCGCCGCCCACGAGCAGAGCCTGCGGGTCTGCCAGCGCGTCGAGCTGAACGGACGCGCCCACGCTCGCGAAGAAGATGGGCACGAAGAAATGGCCGAGAGTCGTCATCGCTCTCTCGACATCCTTCGCCTGCGGCGTCGGATGCAGGATCAGCCCCGCGGCGAAGGCGCCGATGATGAGCGCCGAACCAGCCCGATCGGCGAGCCACGCGAGCGTGAACGCGAACGCGAGCGCGAAGAGACCAAGCGCCCCGGCGACCTTGATGCGACCGATCACCCGGAAGAGCGGAGGAATGGCAAGGCTGCCGGCGACCAGCGCAACCACGACGAAGCCGAGCGCGACGGCTGTCGTCGCACTGATTCCGGCAAGGCTGACTCCCGCTCCCCCGACGATGCCGGCGACGACCGACAGGATGATGAGCCCGACGATGTCATCGAGCACGGCTGCGCCGAGCACGATCTGTCCCTCGCGAGTACTGAGCCGGCCAAGATCGGACAGCACGCGCGCCGAAATCCCGATCGACGTGGCGGTCAGGGCGGCGCCCGTCACCAGCGCCGGTATCGTATCGACACCGAGCCACCGAGCGACGAAGAAGCCAAGCACGAATGGTACGGCCACGCCCACCACTCCGACCGTCGCAGCGGATCGGCCGACGCCGACGAGGCCCCGGACATCCGTATGCAGGCCGATCTGGAAGAGAAGAACGAGAACGCCGATCTCGGCGAGAGCCGCGATCGCCGGATCTCCGGGATCCAGCACGCCGAGCACCGATCCGCCCAGCACGACGCCCGCAAGCAGCTCGCCAAGCACGCTCGGCTGGTTGAATCTCTGCGCGAGCGCCCCGAGCAGCTTCGTCGCGAGGATCAGCGCTACCAGCACGCCGAGCAGCGGCGCGAAGCCGTGACCCGGCGTCTCCGCGGCCTGGGCGAACCAGCCCGTAATGCCGACCATCATCTGGCCGCCTCTCCCTCCAGGTACGTGTATCCCTCGAGACCGGCGACGTACTCTGCAATAAACGCGTTCGCGTCCTGGCGGGAGAGATCCTTGGCCGCGGCGACCTTGCGCCTGAACGTCGCGAGCAGCGTCGACGCGCCGAACTGCACGTAGTTCAGGACTTCGGTGACGGTGTCGCCGTGGACGAGATCGGTGATTTCGTAGCCGGCCTCCGAGAGACGGATGTGCACCGCGTTCGTGTCGCCGAACAGATTATGGAGGTCGCCGAGGATCTCCTGGTACGCTCCGGTCAGGAAGATCCCGAGGATGTAATCCTCACCATCGCGCATCTCGTGAAGCTCGAGGCTGGGGCGGCCGAGCTTGTCGCCGACGAATCGGTCGATCTTCCCGTCGGAGTCGCAGGTCACATCCTGAAGGGTGCCGCGTCGGTGCGGCTCCTCGTCGAGCCGATGGATCGGCATGATCGGGAAAAGCTGATCGATCGCCCAGCTGTCGGGAAGAGACTGGAAGAGCGAGAAGTTGCAGAAGTAGCGGTCCACCAGCGAGGCATCCAGCTCGGCAATGATGTCCTCGTATTCCTCGCGATCGCTCTCGACGGCGCGGGCGAGCGCGGTCATGATCGCGAAGTAGATCTGCTCGGCGGTGGCGCGCGCGCGCAGCGACAGGACGCCCGACTGGAAGAGCGATTGCGCGCGCTCCTTGGCGTACGTCGCGTCGTGGTAGATCTCGCGCACGCGTCTGGGCTGGAGCGACTTCCGGGAGAGAGCGCGATGATCGTCCGCCATCTCGTGCAGGATCGCGTGATCGTCCTCGGTGATCTCCGGTGTCTCCGGCACCGACTGCGTCTCGACGTCGATCACCTTGATCAGCAGCAGCGCGTGGTGGGCCGTGAGCGCACGCCCGGACTCGCTGATGACGTGCGGCATGGGCAAATCGTGCTCGCGGCACGCCTCGGCGATCGTGTAGATGACGTCGTTGGCGTACTCCTGGAGCGAGTAGTTGACGCTTGCGTGCGACGTGGACGATGTGCCGTCGTAGTCCACGCCCAGGCCTCCGCCCACGTCGACGTGGGTGATGTCCACGCCCATCTCGCGCAACTCGGCGTAGAAGCGCGTGATCTCCTGGAGCCCGGTCTTGATGTATCGAATGTCCGTGATCTGCGATCCGAGGTGGAAATGGATCAGCTTCAGGACGTCGAGGCATCCTTCGGCGCGGAGCCTCTCGACCGCGCGGACGAGCTGTGCTGAGTTGAGGCCGAACTTCGACCGCTCTCCACCACTCTGCGCCCAGCGACCGGACCCGGCCGAGGCGAGCTTGATCCGGATCCCGGCAGTGGGGACGACGCCCATCTCCCGCGCGACCTGGAGCAGGACATCGACTTCGCTGAGCTGCTCGATGACGATGAAGACCCGGTGCCCGAGCTTCTGGCCCATCAGGGCGAGGCGCATGAACTCCTCATCCTTGTAGCCATTGCAGACGATGAGGTGATCGGTGGACTCGCTGAGCGCGAGCACCGCCTGCAGCTCGGGCTTGCTCCCGCACTCGAGCCCGACCCCGTGGACCTGCCCGAACTGGACGATCTCCTCGACCACGTGGCGCTGCTGGTTCACCTTGATCGGATACACGGTGGTGTAGGCCCCGGTGTATCCGAACTCCTCGATCGCCGCCTCGAAACGCGAGCTCAGCGACTCGATGCGCGATTTGAGGATGTCGGAGAACCGTAGCAGCACCGGCAGGCCGATTCCCTGCTCCTCGAGGTCGCTTGCGATCTCGAAGAGGTCGACCACGCGCGATCGATCGGCCTTGTCGGGGCGCACGATGACGTGACCCCGATCGTCGATGTCGAAGTAGCCCGCGCCCCACCCCTGGATGTTGTAGAGCGCGCGAGCCGCGTCGACCGTCCAGGGGGCCGCGGCGGGAGTCTCGGTTTCGCTGGTCCTTGTCGCCATAGCGTGCGAAGTCTAGACGCTCTCCGCGGCCGGCGGAACCTGCTTCCTGAAAGGACGCGCGCCGGCGCGTCCGGGCTCAGGGGTAGAGCGTCGAGAGCGTCCAGCCCTCGGGCGTTCTCTCGTAGAGGTGGCGATCGTGGAGGCGATTCGCCCGATTCTTCCAGAACTCGATCCTTCGTGGCATGAGCACGAAGCCCGACCAGTGCGCTGGCCGCGGCACCGGCTTCCCCTCGTACTCCCGCTCCAGCTTTTCCATCCGCCTCTCGAGCTCTCCCGGGGGATCAATGGCCTGGCTCTGGAGCGACGCCCAGGAGCCGAGCTGGCTTCCGCGCTGACGCGACGCGAAGTAGGCGTCCGCTACGACCTTCGCCACGGGCGTGGTGATCCCCTCCACCCGGACCTGCGTCTCCAGCGGCTGCCAGTGAAAGCACATTGCGGCCGCGGGGTGGGCGCGGAGCTCGCGCCCCTTGCGGCTCTCGAGGTTCGTGTAGAAGACGAATCCTCCGTCATCCACCCCCTTGAGCAGGAGGACTCGAACCGACGGATGTCCGCGGCCGTCAACCGTAGCGAGGGCGAAGGCCGTCGGCTCGGGGAGGAGGTCGCGCTCCAGGGCCTGTGCCTCGACCAGCAGCGCTGCGAACCGCTCGATTGGGTCGATGGGGATGCCGATCATTCGCGGAATCTATTCGACTCGACCGGCCGGCGGTGAGGCACGCGGCGGGTGAGGGAGATGCACGACCGCCCCGGTGAACTCTGACCGGGGCGGTGTGCACCAATTCGCGGCTCGGGATCTCAGCGCGGAGGGGCGCCGGCGCCCGCTCCGCTGGGCACGATTCCCTGGCCCGAAGCCATCGGCTCGGCGATCTGGTCGCGACCCTTCATGAGGAAGGGGATTCCTTCCCGCATCCAGTCGGGCATGGGAGCGCCGGTGAGGTGGTGATCGAAGAACTGCTGCATCTTGATGTCCATGTCGCGCTGGTTCGCTCGACGACGCGGATTGTGGGCGTCCCCGTTGTAGTTGATGAGGTACGCTTCCTTCCCGAGACGGCGCATCGCGATGAACATCTCTATTCCCTGGTACCAGGGCACCGCGCCGTCTGCATCGTTGTGCATGATGAAGAGCGGAGTGTTGATGCGGTCGGCGTAGAACAGCGGCGAGTTCTCGATGTACCTCGTCGGATAGGTCCACGGCGATCCACCGATACGGCTCTGTCCATGCTCGTACTGTCCCGCTCGCGAGTTTCCGGACTCCCAGCGTATGCCGCCGTAGGCGCTGGTCATGTTCGCGACCGGTGCACCGGCCATCGCGGCCCGGAACAGGTTCGTCTGGGTAATGATGTACGCCGTCTGGTAGCCACCCCATGACTGGCCCTGGATGCCTACGCCATCCTCCTTCACGAAGCCCCGCGCGATGAGCGCCTGGACGCCGGGCACGATGGTCTTGAGCGCGCTCGGGCCCGGATAGCCCTCGATGTAGTGGATGTCGGGCATGAATACGAGATAGCCCTTCGACACGTACACCGGCGCATTGATCACGTTGCGGCCGGTCGGCGTGCTGTAGCTGTGCAGGTTGTTGGTGTGCTGCTCGTAGAAGTACACGACCATGGGATACTTCTTCGACGGATCGAAGTCATCGGGCTTGTAGAGGAGCCCGCGAACCGCATGGCCGTCGGCATCGTACCAGTTCACGACCTCGACGCTGCCCCAGCGGTAGTCCTTCTGCTGCGGGTTGGCGTCGGAGATCTTCGTGAGCTGGTCGAGGCGCGGACCGGTCCAGATGTCGGGAAACTCCCGGAATGTGGACTGCGTGACGAGGTACTGCTCCGCGTTGCGTGCCTTGGTCGGCGTTCCGACCGCCTTGTCCACCATCATGATCTTCGTCGGCGGTACGGACGCGTTGAGCCGGTCCTGCCAGAAGCCCGACGCCCTGGTCGAGTCGTCGACGGCCCGCAGCAGAAGCGGCTTCGACGGATCGATCCACCGCTCCTCCCGATCGAGGGTCACCAGGCGGAGGACGGTCCGGCTCCGGCGCCCAGCCGAGTCCGTCACGACGCGCGGAGGGCGTGTGCCAGCGGGATCGAGCTCCCAGATGTCGTAACGATCGTAGACCAGTACGCTCGCATCGTTGGGTGTCCATCCCGCGATCCCCCAGGCCGGCGGGATGTTCGGCGTGTCGTAGGTCTCCTGATCGAAGCGGACGTCCTTCAGCCGGCTCGTGAGGTCGACGGTCCTGCCGCTGGCGACCGAGTACGCGTGCCACTTTCCATCGTCGAACCAGGTGACGTACTTCGCCGCCGGGGAGAGGCTCGAGTTTCCGCGGCCACGGGTGCGGATGAGCTTCCTCGCACCGGTGGTCGCATCGACGAGGTAGACATCGTTGCCGCCTTCGCCCCACATCGCCTCGACAGCGTAGGGAACGCCCGTGCTGGAGAGTCCCAGCCTGCCGTTCTCCGAGAGCGAAACCGAGGGAATCGAATCGCTCGTGAGCTGCGCGAACTTCCGCTGGGCCAGATGATAGACGGCGGTGTAGGTGCGGTTCCTGTCGCGCGACGCGCTCAGGCGCTGCTGCGTCTGGAGCCGCGGCTCCTTCCAGTGCCAGAGGTCGTACACGGCCTTGTCCGCGAGCGAGTCGGCGGGAATCGAATCGAGAGCGGGCGGAGCGATCGGGAATTGGATCGCGCTGCCATCGCGGGTGAAGGAGAGCCCTCCGCGATCCGCGACGTCATGGGTCGGCCCGAGCGCGTTCGAGGTGACCAGCGCGACCGCTTTCGGCGCCCTCAGCGTCGCATGGTAGAGCGTGAAGCGCGGATTACGGCTCGCGTACTCATCGCGATCCGAGACGAACACGAGCTGCTCACCCGCGCGGTCGAAGGCAACCTGACGATAGTTGCCGAGTCCCACCATCACGGGCGTGACCGATCCGTTGGCGAGCGAGCGCAGGTAGACGCCATCGTTCGCGGCGGTTCGCGACGACACGGTGTACGCGAGCCAGCTGCCTTTCTCGTTGAAGTCGGTGGCGACTACGTCCTCCGTCCTGACCTCGGTTCCGGTCGCGAGCTCTCGAAGCACCATCGGCGAGCCGTAGGTCTTGCGACGAGCCCGCTGGCCGGTGGAGTCGGCCGATACCGGGCGCGCGGGGCCCCCCGGCGCTCCGGCGG
>JBGTMW010000438.1:0-8431 GCA_041743365.1 Gemmatimonadaceae bacterium | reverse complement strand
GCCCTCCGGATCGGCGATCGATCCCCGCAGTGAGTACGGCCCGCACAAGCCGTGCGACCGACGAGCCGTCAACAATATTTGAGTCGGGCCGGTAACATCGGCGCCCGACCGTCGCTGCACCCACAGCTCCGGCTTCAGGAGAAGGCGATGGGCGAGCGCCGGAACCGCGATCGCCTTCACGTCGTCCGGCGTGACGAACGTGCGCCCGCGAAGGAAGGCGTGCGCCCGCGACGCCTGGGCGAGCGCGATGGTAGCGCGAGGGCTCGCGCCGAACTCGATGAGCTGAGCAAGGTCCGCGAGCCCCGCTTCGGCGGGCCTCCGCGTCGCGTGGACTATGTCGACGATGTAGTCCACGATGCGCTCGTCCACGTACAGCTCGGCGATGCGGTGGCGGGCATCCATGATTGCCTCGGGCGTCGCGGCGTGCTGGATCTGGATCGGTTCGCCGCCCGCCATGCGGCGCATGATCTCCTTTTCCTCTTCGCGCGTGGGATAACCGACTCGAAGCTTCAGCATGAAGCGGTCTACCTGAGCCTCGGGAAGCGGATAGGTGCCCTCCTGCTCGATCGGATTCTGCGTCGCAAGAACGAGGAAGGGCTCCTCCAGCTTGAAGGTCGTTCCCCCGATCGTGACCTGTTTCTCCTGCATGGCCTCGAGCAGCGCTGCCTGCACCTTCGCCGGGGCGCGGTTGATCTCATCAGCCAGGATGATGTTTGCGAAGATCGGGCCCTTCTTCACGCTGAACTGCCCGTTCGACTGGTCATAGATCATCGTGCCGACGACATCCGCCGGCAGCAGATCGGGCGTGAACTGGATGCGCTGGAAGCTCGTGCTGATCGTCTCGGCGAGCGTCCGCACCGTCAGCGTCTTCGCGAGTCCGGGGACGCCTTCCAGTAGTACGTGGCCTCCGGTCAGGAGGCTGATGAGCAGCCTTTCGACCATGTATTCCTGGCCGACGATGCGCTTGCCGACCTGATCGATGACGTCACGAACCAGAGCGGCGTCAGCCGCGGGTGAGACCTGAGTTGCCACGCCAACGCTCCCTGTGAATGGTACGTGATCCGCCGGACAGCGGCTGCTCTTTCAAGATCCGATCCCCTGCCGCGGGCCAGTGCCCGCGGTCACCGCTTGATGCGGAAGCCTCCGTCCTCGTTCTCGAAGATCCAGACGGCCATCCGCGCCGGTTCGATCGCCGCGTCCGGTGACACAGCTGTCCACCGTGCGGATGAGCCGGTCCCATGATCCGTCGACTCCTCACTGATCGCCGCCGCGCGACGAATCCACTTCGCGACATTGGCCGGCCTCAGGTCGACCCACCCCCTCGGCGCCACGTCCAATCCCCGTCCGCCGGGTGCCACCACTACCGTCGGTCCCCGAAGCACGGAGCCGCCGTCGGGGAGGACGATCGGAATCCCGACGCTCAGGATCTGCCGCCGCAGGTCGGGCGCTCCCGTTCGAATCAGCGTCTCCGCCAGCATTGCCAGCTCCTCGGCAGCGGCTCCCCCAAGCGCGCGAACACTGGGACAGATGCAGCCCATGATGTACGCTTCGTACAGGAGCTTCGTGAGGCGCGGAGGTCCGAGCATCTCGAACCCTATGGAGCGTACACCGTGCTCGCGCTCCAGTGCCCGCAGGCCGTCGACGGCGTGTGCCCGGAGATATCCAGCGCGATACGTCGGTCCCAGCGAGGCACCGTCGAGGGCCGCGACGATGTCCTTCCCCGAGGGCCGGCCGGTGAGCTCCAGGATCGCGATGTCCGCAATCTCCTCCGGCGTCACCAGCTCCATCTGGCCGAGCGCGGTGACGGTCTCGAACTCGTCGCGAGCGAAGACGCCATTTTCGCCGACGTTTATGAAAACACTCTCCAGCGGCTTTCCGGTTTCGATCCAGCCGTTGGCCCCATCCGCGAACGCGAGGTCCGCTGGTATCGGCTCGAGACAGTCCACCACCTCGAGCACGCGCCCAGCGCGCCGCACCGGACCGTAGGCGATCTCGCGCCAACCGATCGTGGCCGTGGGCTTGATCTCGATCATCGCGGGAGCGCCCGGCGTTCGCGCCATGAGAAAGAGAAAGAGCGACTGCGCGCCCGCAACTGCGGCCTTGGCGAGCAGCGTGCGCGAGGGACGCTCCTCGCTGTGGGTGTACGGGATGTTCAGTCCCATCCCGCCGGTGCCGCTCGTGCCGACCTTGAGATACGCCTGTGTACGGGCTCGCTTGAGACCCTCAACCGCTATCTGGACGTGCCTGATGAGCTGCGGGAGCTCGAGGGCAAGCAGGTGGCGCTCCACCTGCTCGCTGCTGACGCTTCCCGATTCAGTCGCCGCAAGCAGCCCATTCGCGCTCGCGAACACGTCCTGATAGGCGAGCGCGGTCGCGGTATTGACGCAGTCGATCACGGCGTCGGGCTTGAAGCGGTCGAGCCACCGGAATAGCAGGTTCTGCTGGACCACCTTCGCCGTGAGTGGCCCGAACAGCTCGTGCGCGAGACGACGCCGAACCTCCGCGTCGCCGGTCACACGGGCTCTCGGCGCGTCGGCAATGTCCTCGGGGAGGAAGATGTTTCCCCATACCGGCTCGAGGATCGCTTCGCCCCCTTCCGGCATCAGTTCCGCGACGCCGGCCTCGGCCTCGTCGCGCGTGAGTCCGGAGATGATCAGCCGCTTCGGCGAGAAGTCGAGGAGTCGGCGCGCGATCGCGGTGCCGACGAGCCCACTTCCCCCGAGCAGGAGAACGGTCGAGTCCCGCAGCTCCATGTCTCAGCTCCGTCCGTGCGCGATCGCGTCGATTATCTCGCGCTCGTTGCGGGTGAGCGCGCGTGTCTCGCCCACCGGGAGCTTGCCCAGGTTCACCGGGCCAAAGCGCGTTCGCACCAGCCGCTCGACGCCGAGGCCGAGCGCCTCGCACAGACGTCGCACTTCGCGAGTGCGGCCCTCCGCAATGGTGAGGTCGAGCTCCCACAGCCCGCGGGATACCGAATGCGCTTCTACATCGGTGGGCTGGACCAGGCCATCATCCAGCTCGATGCCGCGCCTCGCGGCACGCACTGCGGCTGGACCGTTGCCACGCACCAGAACCCGGTAGGTCCGCTCGATCTCGGTGCTTGGATGAGTCAGGTTGTTCGCGGCCGCGCCGTCGGTGGTGAGGAGCAGGACGCCCTCGGTCATGTAATCGAGACGGCCGACGTATGTGAGCCCTGCCCTGGCGGGCACCAGGTCGAAAACCGTCTTCCGCCCTTCGGGATCCCTGGCTGTGGTCACGACTCCGGCCGGCTTGTTGAGTACGATCCAGGTCGCAGTCGCCGGGGCGGCAATGACCTTTCCGTCCACGGTGATCCGGTCGCGCGCGGGATCGACGCTCTGCCCCGTGCGGGCTGGCGCGCCATTCACCGTGACGCGCCCCTCGGCAATCATCTCCTCGGCGCGGCGCCGCGATGCGACGCCTGCACGGGCAAGGGCGCGCTGGATCCGCATCGCCTCGGCCATCACGTCACCGATCCTGCGGGTGCGACTGTGCGAAGGGCGATCGCGAGCTCGTCGGCGCGAGGCAGCTCCTCGAGGTGACGAAGCGCGAACTGCTCCAGGAAGAGCGCGGTCGTTCCGTAAAGGAGCGGACGCCCGAGTCCCTCGGCGCGTCCGGTGACCTCGATCAGGCCGCGATCGTGCAGCGATTTCAGCACCCCGCCGACGGCCACGCCGCGGATCTCCTCGATCTCGGCGCGCCCGAGTGGCTGGCGATAGGCGATTATCGCGAGGGTTTCGAGCGCGGCGGCGGAGAGCCGATGCGGACGCGCGGCCAGCTGCGCGCGCTCGATGGCTTCGGTGTACTCGGGGCGCGTCAGTATCTGCCAGCCTCCGGCGACCTCGAGAAGCTCCACACCATGACCGTCGCCGTCGTAGTGCTCGCGAAGCTCGGTGATCGCGGCGGCGACCTCGTCGGAGGTCGCGCTGTCGTCGAGGGCCGTCAGCTCATCGGCGGTTACGGGGCGTGCGCTCGCGAAGAGCGCCGCCTCAAGCAGCTTCGCTAGCGGCGACGTCACGCGCGATCTCGACGTTTGCAAAGGGTCTCGGCTGGGCGAGCCTGATCTCGCCGCGGCGCGCAAGCTCGAGCAGCGCGAGGAGGAGCGACAGGACTTCCCACGGCTCGGAGGACGGGGCGAGCAGGTCAGTCCAGCGAGCGTTCGCGTGAGCGGCCATCATGCCGCGGACGGTATTCATCGCGCCATCGACATCCAGTGCGCGCGGAATGACGTCGTGCATCGATGGCGTCCGCACCGCGCGAATGATCCTGTCGACGGCGTTGAGCAACTCCCCGAGCGAGAGCGCGAGCGGGGCGGCGGGTGGTGCGGGCTGTTCCGGGAGGAACGCGCGCGCGAAGCGGTTGCGGCGCGCCTCCGCACGGATGTCGAGAACGTCGACGATCTCGCGCATCTGCTGGTATTCCAGAAGGCGGCGCACGAGCTCCGCACGCGGATCCTCCCATGCCTCGTCATTCTCGTTGCGCGGCAGCAGCATCTGCGCCTTGATGCGGAGCAGCCGCGCCGCCATCTCGAGATACTCGGCCGCTTCGTCGAGCTCGAGTGTCGAGATGCGCGCGAGGAACTGCTCGGCGATGCGGGCGATCGGGATGTCGCGGATGTCTATCTGCTCGTCCCGAATGAGCGAGAGCAGGAGGTCCAGGGGACCCGAGAAGTGGGTCAGCTCGACGACGAATGTGCCGTGGGCGACCGACCCATCGGGTGGCGCGACAAACGTCATCTTCTCGGCCACCATTGCTGGTAGCCGGGGAGGATCAGGTCGTTCACGGGTGCGAGAAGAATCCCTGTCGCGTAGATGGCGGGGGTCACGATATACCGGAGCGCGCCGGGCGCCATCACTACCAGTCCGATCAGGATGATGAAACCGAAGCGGGCTCCGAAGTGCTGGTACTGGAGCGACCACGCCGGTGGCAGCAGGTACTTCATCACGTGTGACCCATCGAGAGGTGGGATGGGCAGGAGGTTGAATACGATCAGGATCCAGTTCAGGAATATGCCGTAGGACAGGATTCCCTGCGCGATCTCGGCGAACGGTCGCACCTGGGGCGCCACCCAGACGAGAGCCCCGAGGACCGCGATCAGGAGCACGCATCCGACCGAGATCGCCGCGTTCGTCGCGACACCGGCGAGCGAGACGATGATGTCGCCGCGCTTGAAGTTCCGGTAGTTCCGCGGCGTGACGGGAACCGGCTTCGCGCCGCCGATGATGCCGCCCGGCGAGAAGAGGATCATCATCAGGGGAAGGATGATCGTGAAGAACGGATCAATGTGCTTCACCGGATTCCAGGTCAACCGGCCGAGCTGGTACGCCGTCGGGTCTCCCTGCTTCAGCGCCGCGTATCCGTGCGCGATCTCGTGTGCGATGACCGAGAAGAGGAGCATCGGTCCGATGATCGAGACGTTGAACAGGAAATTATCCAATGCTGATCAGGACCCGAGTCTGGGAATGGCGTCGCTCCGGAGGGGCGTCGGCGCGAAAGGTAGTGGCGGCCTACCATGGTGTCAAAGCACTGTGTCGCCTTGACATCCACTTCGGCACGGCCTAGGTTTCGCTCTTCGCGCGAGCGCCCGCTCGCGCGCTTTTACGTCTGGAGAGCATACCTTGCCGAATATTGCGTCCGCGAAGAAGAACATGCGGAAGTCTCGTGCCGCGACGGTGCGCAATCGCGCCCAGCGCTCGACCCTCCGTACCGCAGTGAAGAAGGCAAAGGCCGAAGCCGCATCGCCGGAAGAGCGCCTCATCGCCGTGAAGCTGCTCGACCGGGCAGCGCGCAAGGGACTGATCCACGCGAACGCGGCCGCCCGTCAGAAGAGCAAGCTCGCCAGAGCCAGCTGACTCATCGTTCGCGATGTAGAAGGATCCGGGCAATCACGCCGGGATCCTTTTTCGTTTCCCGTAGCCGGCAAGCTACATCGCGGCCAACTCGCCCCCGCAGCGCTCGCAGTACCACTCCGTGGGGTTGTTCATCGTCCCGCATTCCTGGCACTTGAGGCTCTTGGCGGTCTCGGTGGGGACGTCGCGGAGGTAGGACGGTACCGCTCCCTCGGTGCTGTCGCGCTTGGAGATCGCGTCGCTCGACCCCGTCGGCTGGCGCGGCGCCGTCGTTGCTGGTTGGGGGGGCTGCACCGGCTGGCGGCCCGATGGCTGCCTGGGTTGCGACTCCGGAACCCCGGCAGAGGGCGGCGGGTTGCCCTGTCGGCCGGGACTAATGCCCCCGGCCGTGGCTGGGGCGCCGTTCGAGGGCCCATTCCGCCCCTGCGCGGGCTCGACGACGGAGCTGAGGAACGCGAGCTCGTCGAACCGACCGCCCTGAGCCTTGCCACCGGCGCTGTTGCCGCCCGTTTGAGGCCGGCTGGCATCCCCGCCGCTTGCCGCACCTGCCATCGAAAGGATCTGCTGTACCCGCGCCAGCTCGGTGCTGACGCTCGCCCGTTCGCCCGCGAGCCGAGTGACGGACTCGTCAATGGATCGGCGGAGCGCGTCCCACTTGTCCGATTCGAACTCTCCGACCGTCGCGCGCAGCTCGGCCTCGTAGCGCTCATCGCGCTTGGCGTTTTCGTCCGACTGGAGCTTGGCCAGACGCGCCGTGAGGGCGACTATGGTTTCCTTGAGCTCCGTCGTCCGGCCCGCGAGCTTCTGCACCACCTCGCGAAGGCGCACCTCGTAATCGCCACGCACGCGCTCGTAGACGTGAGGGGGCGTGATGGCGCGCTTCTCCTCGAGCGCGATGATCCACGCCTCGAAGCGCTGGCGCTCCTGCATCAGGGCTGAAACAGCATCCATCGGGTTGCTACCGGGACTCGACATTCTTTCTCCGCCCCTCGTCGGGCAGGGGACAACCAGGATAGGGCCCACCAATTCCAGCAAGCGCGCGTGCTTCAGTCAATGCGCGAACCTCGTCGGCCGAAAGGGCATTGACCCGCCCCAGCAGGCGCGCTGTGAGGAGGATTCGTGCCGACTGCTCCACGCTCTCCATCCGCTGGTGTGCGATGGTGAGGGTCGATCCAACCGTCGTGGCCCCATGATTCGCCATCAGAAAAGCGTCGTAGGCGGGGAGAAACGGCTCGAAGCTGTCCGCGAGGCCGGTTGTTCCCGGCGTCGCGTACGGCACGAGCGGAATCGCCCCCACGGTGAAGATAACCTCGGGCAGAACACAGGCCATGAACGACTCCCCGGCAACCGCAAATCCTGTAGCGGTCGGGGGATGCGCGTGCACGACCGCCATGACGTCGGGACGCCTCTGATAGATCCGCAGGTGCAAGGCGATCTCCGAGGAAGCACGATGCCCCCCACGGATTCGGCGTCCGTCGAGGCCCAGCTCCACCAGATCCTCTGCCCGCACATCCACCTTCGACATCCCTGCAGGCGTGACGATCAGCCGGTCGGTGTCGATACGGACGGAGACGTTTCCCTCCGCCCCGGCGATCAGGCCGCGATCGTACAGCCGCTGGCACACGCGTACGATCTCGAGGCGGGCCGAGCGGGTCCCGCTCACGGGCTACCCGGCCGCGCCATGCATCAGGCGACCGCCCACGACGGTGAACCGGGCGGCACCGACCAGTTCACGGCCGGCATACGGGGTGTTGCGTCCCTTCGAGAGAAATGCCGATGGGTCCACGATCCACCGACGTTCCGGGTCGAACACGGTCACGTCCGCCACCTCCCCTGCCCTGAGCGACCCGCCCGGGAGTCCGAAGATCCGGGCGGGAGCGCAAGTCATCCGGTCTATGAGCGTCGGATAGTCCAGGATTCCGCTGGAGACCAGCGATGTGGTCACCACCCCGAGCGCCGTCTCCAGGCCGACAATGCCATTGGGCGCATCGGCGAACTCGCGCTCCTTCTCGTCATAGTGGTGCGGGGCGTGATCCGTCGCGATCACATCGATCGTCCCGTCGCGCACTGCCTCCTGCAACGCCGTGACATCCGCTTGCGTCCGAAGCGGCGGGTTCATCTTCGCGTTGGTGTCATAACCCTCGACGGCATCCTCCGTAAGCGACAGGTGGTGCGGACAAACTTCCGCCGTCACCCTTATCCCCCGATCCTTGCCCCACCGAATGAGCTCGACGCTTCCCGCGGTGCTGGCGTGGGCGATGTGAACGTGGCCTCCGGTGCGCCTCGCAAGGAGGATGTCACGGATGACCATGATCTCCTCTGCCTCGCTCGGAATTCCCTTCAGGCCCAGCCTCGCACTGACGAGCCCTTCGTTCATGGCCCCGCCTCGTGCAAGGGTGGGCTCCTCGCAGTGGTCCACCACGGGGATGTTGAAGGTGCGCGCGTATTCCAGCGCCGTCCGCATGATATGGGCGCTCACCACAGGCCGCCCGTCGTCGCTGACGGCCACCGCGCCCGCTCCCACCATCTCGCCGAACTCGGCAAGCGCCTCGCCCCGCTGGCCG
>JBGTMW010000437.1:0-10254 GCA_041743365.1 Gemmatimonadaceae bacterium | reverse complement strand
ATGGACGCATGGGGCAAGCTGCTTGGAGGGTGGGAGGGGTTTGAGCTGGTCGAGGTTGAAGAGCACCCAGTCGGTCCCGGCCGAGCAATTCCGGAGATCGTGCTGCGCTTGCGTGCGGTGCCGGGGTGTCCCAAGCGGTGCAGCCGGTGCGGCGAACCGGTCGTCGAGGTCCACGAGGTGAGCGAGCGCCGGGTGCGCGATCTCCCCGTCTTCGACTGGGACACGTGGGTCGTCTTTCCGCGCGCGCGTCTCGCGTGTCCACGCTGTGGCCCCACGGTCGAAGCGGTCCCATGGCTCGACCGCTACCAGCGAATGACGACGCGGCTGGCCGAGAAGATCGCGCGGCTGGCCATGGTGTTGCCCATACGCCATGTCGCGGCGTGGTTTCACGTCCACTGGGGCACGGTGAAGCAGATCGATCAGCGCGCGTTGTACGCCAGGCTCGGCCCGATCACCACGGAGAGCCTGGCCGACGTCCGGGTGCTGGTGATCGACGAGTTCGCGATCCAGAATGGTCATCGCTATGCCACGGTCGTCGTCGATCCGACGACGAAGCGCGTGCTCTGGGTGCACCGGGGACGCGACCGGGCCGCCCTCCGTCCCTTCTTCGAGCTCCTCGGCCCCGACGGCTGTGCGCGGATCGAGGCCGTGGCCGTGGACATGAGCGGCAGCTACGGCGACGAGGTCCGCTCGCAGTGCCCGCAGGCCGTGCTCGTGTACGACCTCTTCCACGTCGTCGCCAAGTACGCGCGCGAGGTGATCGATCGCGTCCGCGTGGACGAGACAAACAAGATCGCCGAGGCCGCTGGCCCGAACCGGCTCGGCATTCGGGCCGCGCGACGCGTCATCAAGGGCACGCGCTGGCTCCTGCTCAAGAACCGTGACCACATCTCTCCGGCCGAGCGCGTGCGCCTCGATGAGCTCCTCGAAGCCAATCAGGCACTGTTCATTGTCTACGTCCTCAAGGATGACCTCAAGCGGCTGTGGCAGTACCGCTATCCGAAAGCCGCGCTGCGGTTCTGGGACGGGTGGTACGAGCGGGCGATGGCGAGCGGGATCCCCGCGCTGA
The DNA here is from genome assembly GCA_041743365.1 of Gemmatimonadaceae bacterium. Taxonomy (GTDB): domain Bacteria; phylum Gemmatimonadota; class Gemmatimonadetes; order Gemmatimonadales; family Gemmatimonadaceae; genus JANPKQ01. The sequence goes on along the minus strand of JBGTMW010000437.1, from coordinate 9,185 downwards.
TGCGCTTTGCCAAGCTGCTCACGCCCTACATTCCCGGTATCCTCAGCCACTGCCGCTATCCCCTGCACACGGGGCTCGTCGAAGGCATCAATAACAAGATCAAGGTCCTCAAGCGGATAGCGTACGGCTACCGCGACGACGCCTACTTCTTTCTCAAGATCCGCGCAGCATTTCCCGGTAATCCGTGAAGAACCAAAAAACGAGTGCCTGATATCTCATGATCGTCCATCGCCGCCTGGTCGAGCGCAACCACCACGCTCGACTTTGCCCTTCAATCCGTTCGATCCGATGCATCCGGAAAAAAATCGTCGTAGATGCCCGAATCCTCGATCTCAACGGATCCGCCCCCGGCGCGGCACCCGCTAATGCACCCTGAAGTTGTCCGCGTCCATCCGCGTTCGTCCGCGGCCAATCGATCTTCCCGAGCTCAACCAGCCCGCACACCTACGCGCCACTCCGCGGCGACTCCAGCAGCTCCCGGTAGAACTCCAGCGTCTCTTTCGCAATGTGTTGCCATGTGAACTGCGCGAGCACCCGTCCGCGGCCCGCCTTGCCCATCGCCATCCGTCGCGCAGGATCAGCCATCAGCTCGTTGACGGCGCCAGCCAACGCGCGCGCGAACTCCTCGGCGTCGCGCGGCTCAGGCGAACCGTTCCCCTCGGCCTCCAGCGGCACGAGGAGCCCGGTCTCGCCATGCACGACGATCTCCGGAATCCCGCCGACAGCCGTAGCCACCACCGGAATCTCGCACGCCATGGCCTCGAGGTTGATGATCCCGAACGGCTCGTACACCGATGGACAGACGAACACCGCCGCATGCGTGTACAGCGCGATGATGTCCTCCTTCGGGAGCATCTCCGGAATCCAGATGACGTCCACTTCAGCCGAGCGCTTCGTCTCCGCGACGAGCTCCGTCATCTCCGCGGCGATCGCCTCCGTGTCCGGGGCGCCGGCGCACAGCACCACCTGGACGCCGGGGTCGAGCTGCCGAACCGCGCGTACGAGATGGAGAATGCCCTTCTGCCGGGTGATGCGTCCCACGAATAGAACGATCGGAATGGCCGGGTCGATTCCAAGACGGCGGAGCGTGGCGGGGGATGGGCGCGGTTGATACTCGTCGGCATCGATGCCGTTGTGGATGACCCGCACCCGCTCCGCGGCCACACCGTACAGCGACTGCACATCGGCCTTCATCGACTTCGAGACGGCGATCACGCCGTCGGCATTCTGGTAGGCCGTACGTTCTATCCATGCCGTCGCGCTGTACGCGGTACCGAGCTGCTCCACCTTCCACGGCCGGTGCGGCTCGAGCGAGTGGGTCGTCAGCACCAGCTTCGCACCGGTGAGCGGCCGCGCGAGACAGCCGGCGAGATGCGCGTACCACGTGTGGCAGTGGACGATCTCCGGAGACTCCGCGGCCCCGACCATGACGAGATCGCGCAGGAGGGCGTCGAGCAGCTTCGCGTGGCGAGGGTCCTGAGCCGCGAACCTGAGCGCCGGTGCGGTGCCGCGAACGCGCAGGTTCCCCCGGGTCTCGTGCTGCTCCCCGAAGCAGTGTACGTCCACGTGATGGGCGGCCCCGTCGGCGCGCGCAAGCTCGCGCGCGAGGTACTCCACGTGCACGCCCGCACCGCCGTAGACGTGCGGCGGATACTCGTTGGTGAACAGCGCAATGCGCACGGTCAGCGTGCCGCGGGCATGGAGCGGATCAGATCACTGTCCCATCGGGAACCGTGGCATTCTTGACGATCACGATGACCCCGTCGCGGATGTAGAAGCCCGGCCCCTCCCCCTCCTGCACGCCGCCGGCGTTCGTGATCACGCAGTTGTTGCCGATCGACGCGTTCTTGTCCACGATCGCGTTCTCGATGCGGGTGTCGGCGCCCACACCCGGGAAAGCCGGGCCGCGCGCCCGCCCGCTCGAGTCCGCCCATCGGTAATAGTCCGCGCCCATGAGCACCGTCCGGTGAATCCGCGTTCCCCGATCGATGAACGACCGGATGCCGATGACCGAGTTCGTGATGTCGCTGTCGACGATGACGCACCCTTCGCCGATGATCGTGTTCTCCACGTGCGACCGCGTGATCTTCGCGGGCGGGAGAAGGCGTGCATTCGTGTACAGTGGAAAGTCCGAATCGTAAAGGTTGAACGGTGGGTGAGGCTCGGCAAGCATGATGTTGGTCTCGAAGAACGTGCGCACCGTCCCGATGTCGTTCCAGTAGCCCGGAAAGGGGTACGAGACCACACGCCGCTCCGAGATGGCGCGAGGGATGATCGCCTTCCCGAAGTCGTGCCCGTCCTCGTGCGCATCGAGGACCTCGCGGAGAACCTCCGCCTCGAAGACGTAGATGCCCATCGAGGCGAGGTAGATCCGCCCCGCCGTGGCCATCTCCGACGAGACCGGGCTCTCCTTTCCCTCGAGCTCGTGCGCCTTCGGCTTCTCGTAAAACTCCGTGATGCGCTGCGCGTCGTCGGTTTTGAGGATGCCGAATCCGGGTGCATCGGCGGCGGTCACGGGCGTCGCCGCGATGGTGATCTCGGCCCCCAGCTTCCTGTGATGCGCCAGCATCTCGGCGTAGTCCATGGTGTACAGCTGGTCGCCCGAGAGTATCAGGAGCTGCTCGTGCGAATAGCTCCGGAAATGCGAGAGCGACCGGCGCACCGCGTCGGCGGTGCCCTGGTACCACTTTTCGGATGTCGTCGTCTGCTGGGCCGCAAGGACCGTCACGAAGCCCCCGCGGAAGCGGTCGAAGTTGTACGACCGCGCAATGTGATTGTTGAGGCTCGCGGAGTTGAACTGCGTGACCACGAAGATCCGGTCGAGCCCGGAGTTGATGCAGTTCGAGATCGGGACATCCACCAGCCGGTACTTTCCGGCGAGCGGCACCGCAGGCTTCGCACGATCGCGGGTCAGGGGGAAGAGCCGCGTGCCGGCTCCTCCGCCCAGGATCACGGCGAGCACCTGGTCCATCGCGGGCGTGACGGTCATGCCTTCTTCCGTGGATTGAGGGGAGACGGGTCGCGGAGAATGACCTGCCTTCAAATCATGGTCCGTCGCCGACTGCCGGTATTACTGCCAGATGCGGCCGACGCGCAACCACCTTCACCGCCGACCACTTCTCCGCGTACGCCATCGCGTTCTGACGTCGGGCTCCACGCCCGGCTACCGGACGCGCCGCTGCGCGCTACTTCGCGTATTCCTGGGCGCACCAGTAGGTGGATAACTCCACGAGCGCCTCGCGAGCAGGAGGAAGCAGGGTCGTTGCGCCGCCAAGCGTGGCCGGCTCGGCCATCAGGGCCTTTACAGCGGCTATGGCATCCTCTTTCGAGCCTCCTCCCTCCCTGAGCGCGACGACGAAGCTGCAGAGCGCCTGCCTGAGTCCCTCGAGGGCGTTTCGCTCCCCCAGCTCCACACTCGCAAGCGCGAGTGCCACGCCACGACGAGCTTCGGTCAGCTTCGAACCGGATCCCGCTGAAACGCTGCGGCCGGACGGACGCTCCATGTGACCCCAAGGCAAGGTTGCGCGCCTGTTCCGTTTGGCACCGCGGCCACAATGGCCCGTTCCGAACCGCCTGCAAAGCGGGCTGATCAGTCAGTCGAATCCGGCTGGCTCGTTGTCTCCACGGAGCCATCACGTGGAATGCGTACGGTGAACGTGCTTCCGGTGCCCATGCTGCTTTGGACAGTCACATCGCCGCCGAGGAGTCGTGCGAGCCTGCGCGTGACACTGAGGCCGAGACCCGTTCCTCCGGCGCGTCGCGTGTGGGTCTGCTCCACCTGCTGGAACGGTTCCCAGATGCGGTCCAGATCTTCGGCCGCGATTCCCATCCCCGTGTCACGGACCTCGAACACGGCCACGCCATCGTCGGCCCACGCGCGCACGGCGACCGCGCCACTATCCGTGAATTTCACGGCGTTGCCCCCGAGATTGACGAGTATCTGGCAGAGCTTCCTGGAGTCGGTAACGATGACGACACGCTCCGAGGGCCCCTCGAAGCTCGCCGCGAGACCCTTCGCGCGCGCGAGCGGACTCACGATCGCCGCTGCCTCGGCGAGCACCTCGTCGATGCCGATCTCCTCGTGCTGGGTGTGCTCGCGCCCCGCCTCGAGCCGCGAGAAGGTGAGAATCTCCTCGATCAGCCCCAGCAGGTGGTTGGCGCTCACCTTGATTCGCTCGAGCTGAGCCCGCTGCCCGGGATTCACGGGACCGGTGATGCCATCGGCGAGCAGCTCCCCATAGCCGATGATGGCCGATAGCGGAGTGCGAAGCTCGTGGCTCATGGTCGCCAGGAACTCGCTTTTGATGCGACTGGCGTGCTCCGCCTCGGCCCGGGCCGCTTCCGCCGACGCGTGCGCTCGCCGCTCCGCCTCGTACAGCCGGGCGCGGTCGATCGCGGTGGCGGAACGCAGCGCGAGCTCCTCGGCGAGATCCAGGTGCGGCATCATGAAGCGCCGTCCGCTGGACGAGACGGCGAGAGTGATGACTCCGAAGGTTTCGCCGCGCGCAGTCAGTGGAAGGCAGATGAGCGAGCGGACACCGGAGCTCCGCAATGCATCCCCTGCCTCGGATGGTGGCATGGTGTCCAGCCATGCGGGGACGTCGTCGATGAGCCGCGATGTGCCGCTGCGAAACACCTCGAGGATCGTATCGGCCGGAAGCGCCAGGCCCCCGGGGTCACCGGCTTCCCCGCGGGTCTCGCCCGGTGCAGTTGCTGCGACCCGTCTGGGTTCCTCGCCGTTCTCCGCGATGTCGATGCAGGCGACATCGGCCACCCGCGGCGCCGCGAGAAGGACCACGTTCCGAAGCGTCGTTTCGTAGTCGAGCGACGAGGCGAGCAGCCGCCCGGCTTCGTTCAACAGGGCGAGGACTTCCGCGGCGCGCTTTCGCTCGGTGATGTCGCGAGAGTAGCTCACCGCCCCGTCCATCATTGGAACCACCCGCGTCTCGAACCACGCGTCGAGCGGTGGGAAGAACTCCTCGAACTCGACCGTGATCTTCTCCTCGATCGCGCGCATCGACTCGCTGTGGAACTTGGTTCCAACGAGCTCCGGCAACACGTCCCAGATTATCTTCCCGGCCATCGCGGCAGGGTCCCGTCCCATGGAGTCGGCGCGCGTTGCCGCCTCCGGGTTCAGGTAGGTGATGCGCCACTCGTGGTCGACGACGATCGTCGTCTCGGGAAAGCTGGCGAGGACGGCGGTCACGCGATCGAGCTCGGCTTCGGCCGCGGCGCGTCGCATCTCGTCCGCGTAGCGACGTCGGCGCTGCCATTCCACCTCGTTGCCGCGCCGATGCAGCTCGGCGAACGCAGCGACCTTCGCCTTGAGGATCTCCGGGTCCACGGGCTTGAAGAGGTAGTCAACGGCGCCCGACTCGTATGCCTCTGTCACCCGACGGCGGTCCGCATCGAACGCCGTGATGAACACTATGGGCGTGAGCCGCGACCGTTCCCGCCCCTTGATGAGCCGCGCGGTATCGAGACCGCCGGTGCCCGGCATGCGAACGTCCAGAAGCACCACCGCGAAGTCCATCAGGAGGATCTGCCGCAGCGCCTCATTCGCCGACCTGGCCTTGACGATGTTCTCCCCGAGCGGTTCGAGGATTGCCTCGAGCGCCAGAAGATTCTCGGGGCGGTCATCGACAAGGAGCACGTTGACCGGAGTCCGCGGCAACTCGGCGCTCCACATTCCAGATTCGCCAGTGATCCCGACGCGCTCGTGCGACTGCCGGGTCATGGCAGCCGTCTTCGGACCCGCCCGTCAGGCGCGGACCGGTTACCTATGCGGGGAGTCATCAGCTGCGGAATATGACTTCAGGGGAGGGGGTGGAGCGCGTGGGTCGGGATGAACCAGCCAAGAACCCGCACACTTCGGGCCGTACTCAGCTGACAGCCCTCGGCCGCGGGGCCGCTCGCGGCTCGGCTTACGACTGCAAAGGCGAGCCGTTAGCCCGGATAGCTGCTCGGCCGCGAGCCGCCAGCCTGCACGAAGGTGAAGGGAACAGCTACGGACACGTCCCCCGCGTACGCGTCGCGGGCACCAGCGTCGTCCGCCTCTGCTCCCGGCTGAAGCTCGCCGCTCGCGGCTAAAGGGCTATCTGGGCTGTTGGAGTAGCCTCGGCTCGGGCTCCCGGCACCGCGGCCGCCGGGAGCCACTGCGTCGGACCTCAGCCGCGCTGACGCTCGAGAAGCAGCATCATCAGGATGCCAAGCGTCGCGAGCAGCTCATCCTCCTGGCTCAGCGCGCTGAGCGAGTCGATTCGATAAACGCCCTCGAACATGGCGGGCCGCTTCAGGACACGAAGAGCGACGGCGCCCGTGTCCACCCGCGTCACCCTGTACGCAGGGTGCAGCATGTAACCGGCGAAGGCGCCGAGTATCGGGATCGACGAAACGAAACCGTCGGCTACCTTCACCCACGGATTCTCCTCCCGTATGGTGAGCAGCGGCTGACCAGCGCGATGAATCTCGTAGTGGGCCCGCCATATCGATCGCATTCCGAGCCGTTTCACCACGCCGAGCGGGCGTCCGGAGTGATCCTCGATGGCATACTGCGCCGAGATGTCGATCACGCGGTCGGCCTTGATGCGGTAGATCGGCTTCGCGTGAGCCTCGTCGGCGAATACGGTCACCTCCTCCTTCAGCTTGAACATCTTCTGCTTCACGTGGCAGAGCAGGTGCCCCATTCCGTCGCGTACCGCGATCTGCGCGGAGAGGGCCAGCAGCTTGAAGCGTAGCTCGACGGGAAAGTTCATCGGGGGCGAAGTGGAGTGGGATGAGACCGGGAAGGAAGATAAAGGCCGTTCAGTCCGTACGCTCCACCGGTCGATTGGCGACCGGACTGCGTATTCCTTATCGTCATCCAGGGCGCCGGAGGGGTGGCCCCACGAAGCTGTCGCCCTCCCGGAAACCCAACCACTTTGGCTTGGCCATGGACCATAGCGGCTCGTCCGGCACAAAACGGAAGCCCCACGCCACGTCCGACTCGCCGCCTCATGTGAGCTCACACGCGGGTGGCTCAGGCGCATCGGGTGCGGCGGGCGACGTTCACCGCCACGACGAGATCCTCAGAGCCGTGCACGAGGCGGCCGCTCGCCTTCTCCAGGCGACCGACTGGCAGGACGACATCCACGAAGTCCTCGGCCATCTGGGCAAGGCCGCTGGAGCGACCCGCGCATTTCTCTTCGAGATGTCCCGGGACGCGGATGACATCCTCCGGGCTACCTGGCGCCATGAGTGGATGGCGGCGGGAGCGGGTCCGTCGCTTTCCGATCTCTCGCTCGAGAGTTTTTCGGTGGTGGAGGCCGGACTCGCCCGTTGGGGGATCATGGGAAGCGGAAGTCCCATACACGGCCCCGTCGAAACCCTGCCGGAAAGCGAGCGACGGTTCTTCAGGAAGCTGGGCGTGCGGTCGGTCGCCGCGGTTCCGGTTTTCGTTGAGGGCGTCTGGTGGGGGGTGGTCGGCTTCGCCGACTCGGCCACCGACCGAGAATGGGAGATGGCGGAGATCGATGCGCTGGCCGCGGCTGCCGCCACACTGGGCGGTGCGCTCTTTCGAGAGCGCTCAGAGGCCCGCCTCAAGGAGAGCGAGGAACGATTCCGGCATCTCGCCGATGCCGCCGTGGAAGGCGTCGTCATTCACGAGCACGGCATCGTGCTCGATGCCAACCAGAGCCTGGCCACGATGCTGGGCTATGAGCTCAATGAGCTGATCGGCAGGAACCTGCTCGACCTCCTGTCGGGCCCGGAGTCGCGGGAGGCGCTGCTGCGCCACTGGATCTCGGGATCCCAGGAGCGCTACGAGCTCCAGGGACAGCGCAAGGACGGCACGCCACTGGTCCTCGAGGTCGCGGGCCGCACGATGAGCCTCCGGGGGAAGCAGGTTCGCGTGGGCGCCGTTCACGACATAACGGCGCGCAAGCGCGGAGAGGAGACCACCCGGAGGCTGATCGAGGAGCAGGCGAAACGTGCGGCCGCCGAAGCGGCGCAGGCGCGTGCATCGTTTCTCGCCGAGGCAAGCCGGCTGCTCGCCGCATCGTTCGACTACCAGACCACCCTTTCCACGCTGACGAGCCTGATAGTCCCCGACCTGGCCGACTATTGCATCATCGACGTCGTCAGCGACGAAGGCGGAGGGCTCGAGCGCATCGGCGCGACGCACGTAGACCCGGCAAAGGAACCGCTGCTCCGCGAGATCGTGCGCTTCTGGAACCAGGGCTCGCGCGAGCACCACTTCCGGCGTGCGGGACAGGGCGAGTCGGTGCTCATCGCCGAGATAACCGACGAGATGATCGAGCGTTCGCTGGTGAGCGAGGAGCATGCGCGGATCGCGTCCCGGATTCGGCCTCGCTCGGTGGTGGCGGTCCCGCTGCACATCGGCGACCGCATTTTCGGCGTGCTCGCGCTCTACCGGTCGGAATCGGATCTCCGCTACGGACCGGACGACCTCGAGCTCGCGGAGGAGCTGGGGCGACGAGCCTCGCTCGCCGTCGACAACGCGCGGCTCTTTCACGAGGCCACCCAGGCCACCCGCGCCCGCGACGAGATGCTCGGCGTGGTCGCGCACGACCTCCGGAATCCCCTGAACACCATCTTCATGGGTGCGACGCTGATGCTGGAGCGCATCGGCGAGACCGATGTCGCCCTGCGCAAACAAGCTGAGACCGTGAGGCGCGCAGCGGATCGCATGAACCGGCTGATCCAGGACCTGCTCGACATTCGGAGGGTCGAGTCGGGTCGAATGGCGATAGAGCCGCGCAGCGAGGCAGTGGATGCGATAGTGGCCGAGGCCATGGAGATGCTGCGTCCGCTCGCCGCTGCCGCCGCGCTGCACCTGGCGTGCGAAATCGTGAAGGACTGTCCGCGCGTCGCGGCCGATCCCCCGCGCATCCTTCAGGTGCTGTCGAACCTCGTCGGCAACGCCATCAAGTTCACGCCGAAGGGAGGCTCGGTGCGCATCACCGTGGAGCGCGGCGCGGACGATGTCCGGTTCGCGGTCAGCGACACCGGCCCCGGCATTCCGGCCGACCAGCTCCCGCACATCTTCGGAAGATTCTGGCAGGCGAGCCGTGCCGATCGCCGCGGCATGGGCCTGGGGCTGGCCATCGCGAAGGGCATCGTCGAGGCACACGGCGGCCGCATCTGGGTCGAGAGCGTCGTGGGGGCGGGAAGCACCTTCATCTTCA